>DATMYB010000272.1:0-4366 GCA_035561215.1 Syntrophomonas sp.
TATGACTACACCAGTCCGCTCAAATATTTTACTTAATTTTGAATTTTAAACGGAATCCTTTAGTGATACTGAGCGGATTGGGAATGCTTGTTTCTAGTTCCAGCCAAAATCGGTACAGCCATAAAGAACAGTGCAATTATCCCACAGGCAAAAAAGCCTGTATTAGCTCCCATTTTCTCCGAAACGGCCCCGGCAAACAGGTTGCCAATCGGAGTCGTCCCCATAAATACCAGGGAATACACGCTCATGGCCCTGCCGCGATGCAAATCGTCGGAGTTCAATTGAATGGTCGAGTTGACTGTAGTCATGAAACTTACACTGAAAAATCCTATAATAAAAAATACCAATAGCGAAATATAAAAGTTATGGATCGCTCCCAGCAACATATAAAACAGGCACACGATAGCTGCGCTGCCATACAGAATATGATGGTCAGGCCCCCGGTTGGATCTGCTGGAAACGACCAGCGCAGCGATAAATGATCCTAATCCCATAGCGGTCAGCAGCGAACTATAACCGCTGACCTGCTTATGGAGAACCTCACTGGCAAAGACGGGAGTAATTACGTCCGAGTTCATGGCAAAAGTACCGACCGCCAGCATGGCCAGGATGGCTCTCCACAATACTTTCCTTTCCGCGATATACTTTATCCCTTCCGTAATATCAGCAATCATTCCCCTATCCTGGGTTTTAGCGCCGGAATAATCAGTATGAACGAAAAATAGTCCGATAAGAACCGCAATGAAACTGAACCCATTTATAATGAAGCAAGTCGACATGCCAAGAAAGGTGATCGCCACTCCCGCTAAAGCAGGGCCAACTATTTTAGCCAGATTTACGATGGCGGAATTCAGGGCAATGCCGCTCATAAGATCTTCCTTGCCCACCAATTCGATAACAAAAGATTGACGGGCCGGCATATCCAAGGTGTTGGCAAATCCCATAATCAGTGCCAAAATCAATATATGCCAATATTGACCCCGGCCGGTTATGACCAGCAGGGCAAAAATGAAAGCCTGCAGCATTAATAAAGTCTGGGTCAAATACAAAATCTTCTTCTTGGGATATCTGTCCACAAAGACTCCGGCGTAGAGCGAAAGGAGCAATACCGGCCCAAATTGAGCCACGCCCAACAGGCCCAGTAATAGAGGTGACTTAGTCATATCGTAAACCAACCATTGCTGGGCGGTTTTCTGCATCCAAGTACCTAACAGCGACAAGCACTGCCCAAACCAAAAATATCTGAAATTCGGATGAGTAAGAGCCGGAAAATTATGAGCCAGTTTCGTTTTGGCAGCAGTTAAAATATCCATAAAAATTGTCCTAACTGTATGACTTGTATTGGGGAAAGAATCATACGGTCCGCGAGAGCAGGATTAAACTGCTGATGCCCGATCGTGGCTATAATTATAGTACAAATGCCCGGTTGATTCCAACGCTGCCTCTATAAAATATACAAAATACCGGCATCTCACCTGTGGCGTTGATAAAATGTCCGGCATTTTCATTTGCACTAATATAAGGCAACTTTAGGTTTTGGTTATCAATGAGCAACGTTGATTATTAAAATCAACTATTTCATTTATTCAAACCAGTGATTCCGCATAATTCATTTGACAGCAACTGCATAGACCGTAAAGATTGATCTGGTTGTCCTGAACATTGAAGCAATATTTTTCAGAAATTTGTTCTTTCAGAGCCTCGTCAATTAAATTCTCTTGCATCTCGATGATGGCGCCGCACTTCATGCAAACCAAATGATGATGACGTATGCCTTCCACGCCGTGGATGATTTCATAGCGGCTGTTTTCATTATCTATTTCCAGCTTTTCAATGATTCCCGCGTCATGGAGAATCACCAGATTGCGGTAAACCGTCGCAATTCCGATGGCAGATCCCTGCTCTTGGGTTATGCGCTGATGAATCTCTTCCGCCGTAAAGTGCTGTCCTTCATTTTGAAAGAGGATGGATAGTATCATCTGTCTCTGCCGGGTTAAACGATAACCGCCCTCTGCCAAGCGCTCTCTGGCAATTACTTCAATAGCGTTCTCCATATTTGTCCTCCTCCCACCAGGTCCCCTAGAGGAAAGCGCCCGTCCCCCTCGGCCGGGGATAACACCGTATGTCAGGCATTGAAACGATAGCCGGTTCCCCATATGGTTTCAATGTATTCCGGATTGCCCGGATCCTTTTCAATCTTGCGCCTGATTTTTTGAATATGCACCGGGACCGTAGCAATGTCCCCATACTCTCCGCCCCATAGCACCTCAAAAAGATGTTCTTTGGTAAACACAATATTAGGGTTAGAGGCAAAGAAAAAAAGTAATTCGTATTCTTTGGCCGTAAACTGAATCTCCTTGCCATTCACCCATACCCGGTGAGCCGCCGGATCGATCTCCAGGCCGCGATGCTGGATCAACCCGCTGGTGCCCTTGCCCCGTAGACGTTCGTAGCGGTTGATATGGGACTTAATACGGGCCATAAGCTCGGCCGGACTGAAGGGTTTGGTCATGTAGTCATCCGCCCCCAAATCAAGGCCTCTGATCTTATCGATATCATCCCCCCGGGCGGATATGACCAGGATGGGCACTTCATATTTCCGGCGCAAAGACCGGATAACTTCAAAACCATCCATTTTAGGCAGCATCAAATCAACGATGATCATATCGTAGCCGCCTTTCATGGCAGCTTTTAATCCCGCTTCGCCGTCCGGGGCGATTTCAACCCCGTAGCCGTTCAGTTGCAGATAATCTCTTTCCATCTCCGCAATATTCAAGTCATCTTCAATGATAAGAATTTTTCTCATTGGCAACCCTTCCTTTGGCTGTTTGGCAGCGGTGAAACCACAGAGTAAAGCAAGATCCCTCGCTTTTTATGCTGTCCACCGTGATCTTGCCTTGCTGGGCCTCCAGCAATTCTTTGGCAATAGCCAGGCCCAGGCCCGTACCATTAAAGTTTTTTCCACGCTCGCTGTCAACGCGATAAAACCGTTCAAAAATGAAATCGATTTTATCAGCATCAATTCCCGGTCCATTGTCTTGGAGGTCAAGGCATAAATAATTTCCCTGTTCATAAAGACGCGCATCTATGCGCAATCCTTCCTCCGGCCCGTACCGGACCGCGTTGCCGATCACATTGCGTACCGCCTGATAAACTCTTTTCCCGTCAATAACGATTTGCTCATCCAGTTCCAAGCAGTCGGTATAACGCAGCTCAGTTTTCATTTCCTCCAATTCCAGGACAAATTCACTCATCAAATCCTGCATAAACGGTTTTACCTGAACCGGTTCAAGCTTAAATTCCATTTTATCCATATCCAGTTTAGAAAACAGGAACAGATCATCAATCAGTTTATTGATATAGGTGTTGTTGTTTTGAATGATCTTAAGATATTTTTGCACCTGCTGGGGTTCCTGCACATCACCATTTAAAATCATTTCAACATATCCTTGGACAGCGGTAATAGGCGTTTTCAAATCGTGAGATATGTTGGCTATCAATGCTTTGCGGTTTTCTTCGTAGGACTGATTGACTTGTTCGCTTACCCGCAATTTTTCCGCCATTTCGTTAAAAGAACCGATCAAACGGCCAAACTGATTGGATACGTTATGATCCAAATGCACCTGATAATTACCTGCGGCTATATCCTGAAATCCTTGTTCCAAAGCAGCAACCGGTTGAAATACCTGCTTCTCCAGCCGATTAAGATAATACAGGTGAAAGATCCCTTTGGCTGCCAGCAATACTGCCAGCAGAATCGCTATCGCTTTAAAACCGGCCCAGCTAAACAAAAAATATAAGACCACAATATAAAAAATGACAATCAAGGGCCGGGAATAACGGGAAATCTGATGAAGTCTCATAAATTCCGCATCCATTCCAGCCCCGCTATAGTGACCTCCGCGGTAACCGTTTTTTATTCTGGAACGCCGGCCCCCATGGTTATGAACCCCGTATGGTTTGAAATAATAGTTGTTACTGCTTTCATTCGGTTCCCAGTACCTGCTAAAAAAGTGTTTTCTCATATACTTCTATCACTTCCCCTGCATTTATTATCTCCAGAAATAAATGCTGCCCGTCTTAATATTTGCGTCTTTGCTAAGCCAATTTTAAAGCCCGCTCATGACAATTCTCCTGGCAGGTTCTGCAGCCGATACACTCTCCGTCATTAACAATGTCGGCTCTTTTCAAACCTTTTCTTTTCGACTTCAATTTCCCGAACCAACTGAGTTCATTATAATCGTTCTGACTGAGTTCTCGTAATCCCAGCACGTGTACCGGGCAATTCTCCACGCATCTTCCGCAACCGTCGCATTTGTTCCAATTAATAACCGGTTTCATAATTACAACCCCTTCCGCCGTATGT
>DATMYB010000273.1:0-6863 GCA_035561215.1 Syntrophomonas sp.
GTCCAATACAAAGGAGCGTGTTAAAAATGTTAGAATTGATTTTTTCTATTGCATTAATTGTCGTTTATTTCGCAGGTTTTTATTTCTACCTCAATAAAACCATCAACGATTACAACAAAAGTCTTGAAACCAATAAGACCCCCCCTAAATCTCAGTCCAAACGGAATGCAATTAAAAATGAGCCTTGCATTGATTGCCTGTGATACAATCTACGAGTCAATCTGAAATGATAATGATTCAAACAAAGAGCCGGACAAAGTCGCGTCCGGCTCTTTGCTTTTCATTAACAATTATTATTAGTTGATGAGCTGCTAGTCAACCAAAACAATGGCTGCCAGCGCATCGCCTGATTTTTCCTGATAAATCAATACCCTATCGTCAGTCGCGAAGTCGCCTTTTTCAGCCACAACCGGATCATCATCGGTGTAGTCGAAGTAAAGGGTATCGGCATCAACGGCGTAACTTACAGTAACATCATCAGTTGTGGGATCAGTGCCCTTCGTATCTGTGATGGTAAATACTTTTCCGCTGATCTTGTCGATCACCAGATTGCCGGAGTCGCCATATTGATTCCAGTTGCTCCAATCCAGCATTTTAACTTTTCCGGATACCAGATCGTAGTTTATCACTTTGCCTTTAGAATAATAGACGCCATTAACTGATTTTATCGTGTACTTAACAGGGTCGCCGGTGGTCATGAGTTTTACATAGGCGCCATTGGAGTCGGTTCCCTTGCTGGTAACCATCGCCAATTTGTTATCGCTTCCCAGCACCTTCGGATCATCAAATACCAAATATTTTATGGTTCCGTCGTTTACAACAGCGACAACATCGTTTCCGCTTTTCGCTATACCGCTGTCGGCGTTATCCATGAACTCGCTCAGGCTGACGGTATCGACTTCGTCATCGTCTTTATTAGCAATTGAAAGGCAGGTGTTAAAGACAACAGCGTTGCCCAGATCATAACTGTTTCCACCAATAGTTATAGTCATTTCATCCTGATCGCCGTTAATAGCAACATTACCGAAGTTCTTGTAGTATTTGATGGAGCTTCCGGTCTTAATTACATTGATGTAACCATCGGAGTTCAGCGTGATTTGAACAAGGTCATCCACATCCAGATTGGTTCCGGTAATATCTGCTGCAACCAAATCTCTGGCTTTAGCTCCGTTCACTTCTATTTCCGAATCTTCGTCAGGAGCATAAGTTGTCAAACTGCCGTCCGCCAGCATAACTTCAATGGATGCAGTTACTTTGCCTTCTACCAGCGAGCTTACCGCATCGTCATTGATCACGCCGTAGAGGGAGGACGATACTCCGCCTTCTCCGACCAAAATGGCCGCCACGGTCCCGGATGGTGACAGGTAAACGATTACGTCTCCACCGGTAGCGTCTTCCAGATCATCGACAATCGTATCGGGAGTTTCGATTTTATTATCAAAATCGCCGGTTATTTTGCTGTAAGTGTCACCGTCGTCAGTGGAAATAAAGCCGCCGCCCTTTATAACATCATAAGTCTTGTCGCCCACAATAACTTTCTTGGCATATTGAGCGCCCAAAAAAGTGGTGTCTTCATAGGACTCAAGCGTTGCTGAAGCAGTTACGGCCATATCCATAACAAAATTAGTGTTGAATTTACTCATATACCAGACCATGTCATTCTCAGCCAAATCATCCAGCGCTGACACTTTGCCGTTTCTGACGATATACTGGTTGTCAGGGTCGTCTGCATCAAATGTGAAGGAGCCGCCGTTTTTCAGGCTTACTTTGCCGGTCCTGGTGTTGACAGCATCAATAATGCCAACATTATTGATTCCATACATGGTGATGCTGGGTGCTGTAGGCCATGAATTAAAGGCCATGTAAGCGATGTCGCCGTCATCGTTCAGCACCAGGTCAACTGCCTCTGATTGCATATTTACACCTTCTAAATAATCATCAAGATAATCTCCGTTTGCAGCGCTCTGATAACCGCCGGTCGCCTTCCCATTAATTGTAACCGCGGTTCTGTCACTGCCCAGGAAACCTGATTTTGGCAGTCTTGTATAGTTGGCTGTCCCCGAGGTAAAACCGGAGGTGGTATAGATTGCGCCCGGGGAACCGGAACTGCGCGTATCGAAGTCGGAAGCGATATCGTAGCTCTTGCCGTCTTTGATCTTGATGGTATTGCCGTCTACTCTTTGAATGTCAGAAGGACTGATGCCGGCAATGACTTGGTATTCATCATCGTTCTTGACTTCAATATACATGATTTCATCGTCGTCGTTCAGCGTATATTTGACGAAATGTGCGTTAACTCCCAGAAAGGAGGCGGCGCCGCTGATCACGCAGTCATCGGCCAGTTTATAGGACACGAAAATGCTTTTGTCAATTGCGTTCTTAATATCATTAGCGTCAGTCAGGGAGGGGGCAACTATTTTTATGGCACGTTCGCCGCCGCTTAGATCGAGATCGTATACCAACACCGGATCCGCGGTGGAGGTGCTTTTAAAACTGTCCGCCAGCAAAGTGTAAGTGCCTCCGTTTCGTATGGCTTCATTAAAGATATTATCCGAAGCTGCATATTCAACTACGTTTTCATCCAGGGTGGCGCTGGTCACAACAGCGACAAGACCTCTGGTAGCTGCCTGGTCGGAAACGAAGGTCACATCGTCCAAAATACCTAAATTGGCAGCTTTAGCAATGTAGTCTGAAGGCCAATTGCCGGGCAGGTTGTCATTATAGCCCAGCAGTCTCAGCAAAACGGTGACTACTTCAGCCTGGGTAATTTGATCTTCAGGACGGAAGGTGCCGTTGGGATCGCCTTTTACGAATCCTTGTGCTGCAACTACATTGATCCAGCCGTTGGCCCAATGATCGGCGGCAACGTCGCTGAATGAGGAAGCTGTCCCGCTCATGCCGGAGGCGACTGATTTCAATCCTGCCGTTACGCAGGCGATTTTCGCAAATTCAGCGCGGGTGATGGTTTTTTCCGGTCCGAAAGTACCGTCCGGATAGCCGTCAATGATTCCCAGACCATTGAGTCTGTAAACAGCGGCCGCTTCATCGGATGTTCCGGTGACATCGCTGAAAGAAGCTGCGCCGGCGCTGCCCACTATCGTAAACATAAAGGTTACCAGTACTATCAGCATAATAAGCTGGTTACGCTTTTGCATCATACTTTATTGCTCCTCCTTCGTTTAAAACAGATTACTGGCTCTCTTTTTATTCGCGGTACGAATTTTAAGCTAGTTTTTAGATAGTTACTTCTCCAAAATTTGATATACAGGAGCCCCTTCACATTGCGCCGGAATATCAATATCCATAATCGTTGCCACGGTAGGAGCCACATCTACCTCACGAATGACGCGCTCGGTTTCACAACCTTTTTTAATACCTGCACCTGCAGCTATAAAAATCGGCGATACAGAGGTGCCGAAATATCCCTCCGTTGTCGACAAGGAATCACCATGCAAGCGATTAAATCCTTCCTCCAGGAAATAGATAATATCTCCGCATTCCGGACCGCTCATTCCCAAAAGAGCTGCATCTTTATTTCGTAAAGCTACATTTACAATGCGCTTACCGTCCAGACGATAGCTATACAAGTCATCAATAATCTTTCTTTCCAACTCATATTTATCAGCAGGATCGACGATACCGTATGGGTTTCGCCCTTTCAAGTTAATATATATATGGTTGCCCCGGGGCGCTACTGCAGTAGTACTTTCCCAGTTAATTTCACGGATATCATTACCATCAGCATCTTTTTTCAATACCGTATAGCCCAAATCACGCAACACCCCTACGTTCATCACAAAACCTTCACCCAAGAAAGGCAATTCGTCCTCTTCACTGCACAAAAGGCCATGGTCACTGGTTACAATAATTGCCCACCCTTTGTCGATCAGAGGCAAAAATTCCCCAATATATTCATCTACTTGGAAATAAATTTCTTCTAAAAATCCCTGATATACTTTTTCATCATTGTATCCGTACTTAGCTCTGGTCTTTGCCCATCTCCAACAAGGATGACCAATATGGTCGCAAGCATGATTATGTGTAAATACCGCTTCATATCCATTCGCTTCAATCAATTCCAACAAGGCCTTTGCCTGCCACTTATTAAAGACATCCCAACTTGGCAAAGAACGTCTGCTAATCATTTCCGGATATCCACCGCCCAATGCCACGGCACATGGCACTAAACCGGCAATATCTACAGTTTGTTGATATAACGACCGGGGCGACCAATTAAAATCTCTACGGTCGGTTTCAATATCTAAGGCGCTGCCTGCTGATATGGTTACAAACTTTCCCTCATGATCTATTTTCACGATGGTAAAATGACGGGTTGTTTTCACCTTCTCCTCTCCGGTATTTACATTTGTTATGATTAAAGGATAGAAGTCTCCCTCTTTTATTGCCACGAATGGTTTTTCATCTCTTTTACTAAAATATATTTCGACTTTGTCATATTCTCCACTTTCATTCTTAAGCATCAAAGCTGGATATTGTATCAACCCCTTAGATACAATTACAGTAAACTCTTTGACGCCATCCGGTAATTCATGTCCCCAATTTTTTGGTTCTTTAATGGGAGCTTCGAAAGTATAGCAAGGCTTATCCGTTTCACCGTTTTCTTCGCCTTCTAAATGGTCAAACAACAGCCAGGCATCAGCTGGCTTCCCTGACGTAGCTTCCCGTGCACTTTCCAGCCAATTTCCGTCGCCAACGGAAGCTTCCGTCATATCCTTTAATAAATCGGAGCGGCTTCCGGGAGCAAAAGCTGCGTTTGACGCCTTCATATCCTCGGTCATTACGCATCCGGCTCCACCTTTTGACTCCACATGTAAACGATTTCGAACTTCTTTACATTCTGTCAAAGCATACGTAATATGCTCATCCTCTACGGCGGAAACACCGGCATTGGGTCCAAGTGGCACCAAACCGCCGACTACATGCAAATTTTCACTATCACTAACAGGCGGCCAAGAGCAGGGCCAAGTCCAAACCAGCGTCTTCTTACCGGCCCTAGCCGTACATTCCCAAATCTGTTCAGCCTTGACTTGTGCCGAGTTAAAATTATTAATAATTTTGCCGATATCCGACGGGTCGGAATTCCAATAGCATGTAACCCCGTGCGTCATCGGATAGGCCCCGCTTGATAAGGTTGTCCACATTGGCGGAGTAATGGTTGGCTGTCCGCCTAACATAACCAAATCCTTGCGGGCACTGCCCAGTTCCATCATTTTTTTGATATTAGGTAATTTGCCTTCATCAACCAAGCGTCTGGTCATCTTCGGATCCATGCCGTCAATACCAAGCACAATTACTTTGTTACGGTTCATAACGAACTCCTTCCTTAATCCTTAATTAACTACTCGCACAAAATGATTTGGATTATTGTAAAATTCAGAAGTATATGCCGTGATTTTCCCCCTAATTTTCGGTGTTTGCACGCAAATCACGTCGGCCGTTATCATGGATTATCTTGACATTGATTTATTCACAGGATTCAAATTCTCCAGAGAAGTCCCGGCTGTTTTCTCTCCCAGCACCAAGAAAATTAGAGCCGGAACAATAAAGAGTAAGCCATTGACTAAGTTGACTCCAAAGTAACCGTAGGAAATGTATATTGACGACGCCGAAACCATGGCCAAAGCGGAAATCAATCTCCCCAGTCCCAGGACAATGCCACCCGCACTGGTTCTGATCTGCGTCGGAAAAGATTCTGCAGTATAAGTCCAGGCCAAAGTCATGGCAGCAGACATAAGAAGGCCCTTTAGACACATGCATACCGTAATCGGCAAAACACTGCTAAACAGGCCCTGAATTATAAATATGCTGCCTATCGCTATATACCAAACTATGATAGGGGTTTTTCTGCCGCCCCGGTCGGTGACCTGCGAAACAATAAGATTGCCGATGGGCACAACCAAAGCAGATAACATATTAATCGTTAAAGCGTCATTTAGAGTAAATCCCATATTCGTATGCACAGCCTGATACAAGTTGGCGAGATAAAAATTTCCCAGCGTAACGCCCGTTACAACAAATAGCAGGGCAATCGTCCGTTTGATATAAGCGCGGCCAAACATAACTTTGCAAGCTTCAATAATACCTGTATTATGAGACGCATTCGTTTCCCCGGCGTTATCGGGAAGCACAGCTTCCGGTATGATTTCGGTGAGTACTTTTCGGGCTTCCTCAATGCGTCCCTGGGAAACCAGCCAGCGCGGTGATTCCTTAAGCCAAGAAAACCCCAGCAGGCAAACAATAACACCAATCCCGCCTAAAATAAATATAAAGCGCCAGCCTTCCGGTGACATGGGCACGACTATTCTCGCTAAGATCGCCATTAATGGTATTCCAATCGTCCCGCCGGCAATTGCCAAAGCCTGATATTTCCCGCGTGATTCTGACGGCATCATTTCCGAAATATAAGCCATGGCAATAGTGACCAAAGCAATTGTTCCTACTCCGGTTAAAGTACGGAAAAAAGCAAATGCTGCATAATGGGTAAAGATAGCATTGCCTAAAGAAGAAAAAGAAAAAATGAACCCATATAAAAGCAAGGACTTTTTCCGCCCAATGATATCTGCGGTCCACCCGCCAATGACTGCCCCAATACACATCCCCAACATATTTAGAGCACCTATGTTGGTAATTTGCTGTATGCTCCAGTTATACTGTGCCATTAAGGACGGAGCAGCAAATCCGAAGTTTGACACGTCCATTTGATCAAACACGTAGAATAATGCTGCTATAATCAAAAATCTTTTTTGCACTTTACTAATTTTATGGCCATCGAAATAGGTCTTATTAGCTGATCCGTTTTGGACTGGATTTCCCATAATATGAGTACACCTCCAAATTTTTTT
>DATMYB010000274.1:0-3292 GCA_035561215.1 Syntrophomonas sp.
CAGCAGGCCAAAAAACCTGAAGTAACCCAAAAACCGCCCAAAGAATTTAAAACCATGGTTGACCAAATTGAGAATATGATAAAAGAGCTGGCCGGGTTGATATTAGACGACAGTAATAGCTGGCAGCTTAAAACCGAGAAATCGAAAGGAAATGAACAGAGTCAGGAACAGGGCGGGGAAGGAAATTCCGATAATCAGCAGAGTGCCTCCCAGGGAAAAACAGCGTCAAAGGAAGCGAAGAGCGAGAAAACTGAAACGACTGCATCTCAGTCGCCCATGGATGAATGGAAGAACATGGCGACACAATTGCGGGTTATCCATAAGAATTGGAATATGATGGAGCCGGACGCGATTAAAGGAGGTTTGTCGAGTACAGACAGAAGAAATTTTGAAAAAGCGCTGGATGATCTGACCGTGTCAATAGGCAAGACCAGTGCTATGGACAGTATTAAAGCCGCTATTGAGGTCTATGGGCAAAGCGGAAGCCTGGCCAAAGCATTAAAAAACAAGGTTCCGGAAGAATATTATAAAACCAGATATGAAATCATGGCGATAAGCGTGGAAGCGTCAGAGGGGAAATGGGATCAGATTACCGATCGGCTGCCTATGCTTAAAGATCATTGGGACAACTTTAAGGTACAGAAAATAACCAAAAATGAAAAACTGCTTAGCCGCAGCGATTTAGCTATTGACGATTTCGAGGCGGCCCTGGCTTCCCAAAATTTTGATCTGATTCTTATAAAGTCCGAGATTGCATTGAATAACCTGAAACAAATAGAAGAGTCATTATCCAAGGAAGGCGGCAACCAGTAAAAAATGCCCGGGCTGTTAACTTTCGTCCGCAGCCCGGGCCATTTAACACTAAACTAACCATACTAAGTCCTCCGCCCCTGTAGGCGGCAGGTACCAAAGGGAGGCTAATCCAATATTGATTCTACTAACACTCAAGTTACGCCCAGATTAAAGTGAGGATCGCGGCTACCAGAGTAAAGATCAAGGCAATGGGAATAACAACTTTTATTACCTGGGATTCTACTCCGATACTATCGATCGTGGCAGCGGCATTCTGCAGCTTGGCCGGGGAGATAACACTGGCCAGTCCTCCGGCAATGGCTGCCCCGGCAGTGACTATCAGCGGATCGATTTTTAAAATATCCGCGGTAAGCAGGTTATATTTGGCGAACAAAGCGATGGTTGAAGCTTCGCTGCCGCTGACGAATCCACCCAACAGGCCCAGGAAAGCCGCTGCAGCCGGATACAGGCTTTGGAAAAAATTAGCCGAACTGACGGACAGCACTGAAATCATATTATTATCGGCGATTGATAAGGCCCAGCCCTGTTCTGTAGGAACAAAACCTGAATAGGTCATTACATAAGCGATAGCAAAAAATACTGCGGCGGAGAAAGTCGGGCGCGGCGCCCTTTTCCACCATTTGCTCATAATATCTTTCCACTGGGCCTTGTTTGGTTTAATAAAAGGAACCGCCAGCAAGGTGCTGATAATTACCCAGGTGTAGGCGTTCCACAGCATACGCGTACTGATCGGCTTGCCCCCCGGAATAATATTCAGCGGCATGGCTAAATCCTTAAAGAGCAAGTTAAACAGGGGAGGCCAGAAATTTATCACCAGGCATGCACTTATCAAAATAAGCCAGGGAGACAGCGCCTTGCCTAAAGACATGTTGCGTTCGATTTCCTTTTCCTGTTCGGTCACGCAGGAACGATCCAGCAGAGGTTTCCGCTGTAACTTCAAATAGGCAATCATCACCAGCACCGTGGCCAGCCCGGCGATAACTCCGGTCAGCACGATGCCTTTGCCGATATGAGCCACCAGCATGGCGGTAAAGCCCATGGTCAGACCTGCAATCAGACAGGGAAGCCAACCTTCCTTTATCTTGCTCCAGCCGCCGATCAAATATAGCATGCCAAAGCCGATCATGGTTGATATTATCGGCATAAATTGGGAGAATACCAAAGCGGAATCCTGCAGTGGGGTACCGGTCAGATCCGCAAAAACTACCAGAGGAGCGCCCAACAGCGCGTAAGTGCATAATGAATCAAACCCGATCGCCGGCAAAGCCACGGCTACAAAAGTAGAGTACCCCAAGGCCAGCATGATCGGAGGCAGAATGGAAACCGGAGTTGCGCCTACCGATACCAGCAGGGTGCCGATGCCCATGTTGATGATCATGACCTGAATGACCTGATCTTTTTTAGCCAAAGTTTTGACAAACACAACGATTCGCTTTAAAGCCCCGGTGGACTCCAAAAATGTAATTTGGAATATAGAAGTGGCGACCATAAGGGAAACTGGAAACGAAGCCACGACACCCGCCAAACTGGCAGTCAAACCAACCTGCAGCGAGGTGTGGAAAAAAAGAAAGGCGATACCTACAACCAAAATCCAACCGATCAATCCGCTGAGATCCGCCGACCATTTAGCCCAGACCAGCAAAATCAGCACAACCACAATCGGTATAAGTGTCAGCAGTACACTCACAAAAACCATCCTCCCATTCTACGAATATAAAATTATTGGTGCGCGGTCTCTCCAAAAGCCCAAACTACCATCCTACGAGGGCATATGCATGTAGACCGAACGTCTCTGATATGATAACATATGCGGATTCACTTTGGCTATCACAATTTTCTCTATTTGCTGCGCAACAGTTTGTTAAGCCAGCCTGATTTTTTATCCGCCGTTTCCGTACGCAACACATCAAGCAGTTCTTCCCAGCGGGAGGAGTTCTCCCGATGCATTTTCTGCTGCGCCTCTTCCAGGACCTGTAGCTTTTCCTGCATCATTCGATTTTGCTCCAGGATCTCGTCGTTTTGCTGCATAATATTACGGGCGACGCTGATCACCTCAACCAGATCAGCCGCTGTATAAACTTGCGGGACCTGATTCTCATTGCCGGCATTTTCGTTCAAATTTTCCAGCGCCATTTTTATAGCCGTGGTGTTAAGCCCTTTTTCGTTTTTGAGCTGCAGGATCAGCCTGAGAGTGTCCAGGTCGGTGTCCGTATATAACCGTTCTCCGCGCTCATCCCGCTTGATTTTCAGCTTCAAGCTGCTTTCCAAATATCGCAGCGTATAAGGCTCAAGATTCAGCATTTCAGAAACTTCACCAATTTTATAATAAATTTCTTTCATAGTGTCACCTTTCTTTCTCACGCTTCATAAATTGTTATTAGCCAGGTCAACAGCGAGTCAACATAGGAAATATCAAGGTTAGTACTTAATAAATCCTTCTCAGCCACAGCAATTTAAGTGAAATTTTATGAACCTCATT
>DATMYB010000275.1:0-4841 GCA_035561215.1 Syntrophomonas sp.
AAGAATTGCAGGCCGGTCGGAAGGCTCTGATGGGAGGCAATGTCGGAGGTATTTTCGATATTATCGTCAAGGAAGTCTATGGTTCCACGCTTGTCGATATGAATGGAAAAGAATATATTGACTGTACTTCTCAGGCATGGAGCATGAATATTGGCTTTAATAATCCTAAGGTCATTCAGGCCGTGCAGGAACAGGCCGCCATATTCTCCCATATACGCACTTCTTTTGATACGGTACCGAAGCTGCTGCTGACCAAGCGTCTGGCCGAAATGGCGCCCGGCAACCTGAAGAAAATCAATTATAGTCTGCATGGCGCAACAGCCATTGAAGGAGCGTTGAAACTTGCCATGCGGAACCGCCCGGGCAAGCAGAAATTCATGTCTTTTTATGACGCCTATCACGGCCGCTCGTTTGTATCCATGAATGCCAGCTGGCCGCATCCCAATAATGGATTCCTCGGCTATATGAGTCATGCGGTCCGTGTTCCGCAAGCGTACTGCTATCGGTGTCCTTTTGGGTGCAAAGATCCTTCCGCATGCGGACTGCAATGCGCCAATTTCCTGGAAAATGCCGCAAAAAACGCAGTGGACGGCGGTGCTTACGCCTTAATCATGGAGCCGATCCAGGGCAACGGCGGTATGATTGAATATCCTGCTGCGTTCTATAAGGCCGTCCGTGAGATTTGCGACAGAAACGATATGTTGCTGATTTGGGACGAAATCCAGACCGGTTTTGGCCGTCCCGGCACCTATTTCTCAAGCGAACGCTACGGCGTGGTTCCGGATATTCTGGTATTCGGCAAGGCTTTGGGCGGCGGCTATCCCATTGCCGGTATGCTGGCACGCGATGATTTGCAGCCTCTGGCTCCCGGAGACCACAGCTTTACCTTTGCACATTTCCCCATCAGTATGGCCGCTGCCAATGCAACGCTGGATGTTATGGAAGAAATGGACATCTGCCGTCTGTTCCGCGAAAAAGGCGCCTATGCCACGGAGCGTCTGCTGAAAATGAAGGATAAATATAATTGTATTGGCGATGTTCGCGGCCCTGGACTGATGATCGGCATTGAACTTGTAAAGGATAAAGAAACGAAAGAAAAGAATTATGAGGCTGAAGGATTTATTATCTCGGAGGGAATGAAGCGCGGCGTCCTGATTGGCGGCAATAAATATGCCGGTCTTGGCAATGTTGTGAAGCTGAAAGCGCCGGCGATCATCACCTATGAAGAGCTGGATATCGTGCTGGACGTCTTCGAGGAACTGTTTGCCGCCTGCGATAAGAAACTGCAGAGCTGATTCAGAAAGGAAAAAGTATGGAGAAGCTGGTTCATACATCCAAAATTGTAAAGATTGGCCCGAACGCAAAAGATTTCATTCAGGAAGACATGGTTATTTTTTTCAACGAGAATGTTCCGTCCTATTTAGCCGACTATTGCTATTTACTTGACGACGGTGAAGGACAGTGTATAGCCAAAGCGGGCGATTCCATTAAAATCGGCGAGGAATGCTTTAAAATCACAGCGGTTGGCGACGTGGCCATGCAAAACTATGCTTCGCTGGGACATCTTGTAATTCGTTTTGACGGCAATCGGATACCAATTCAACCTGGCACGATCCACGTTGAAAGAAAAGAGATCCCATCGCTAAAAGTTGGAACTGCCATTTCAATCGTCGTTTGTGATTGAGATTCGCCTGCGGAAGGATAAAGCACGTAGCCGTTTTGTCCCGTAGTTTAGGAATTGAATTGGGGAACTCAATTTAGAACTGCCAGTCAAAATACTATGTGTTTTTATAAATTAATGAAAAAAGGAGGAATTGTGAAATGATAATTGCTTTTGCAGAAAAGTTCTCTGGTGTGTTCACTGCCTGCGGTGAAATGCTGGTTGGCAACATTACAGGATTGCTGCCGTCGATACTGGTCTTATTGATGTTGTTTAATACTATCATTATGCTGATTGGTAATGACCGCATCGACCAATTTTCCAGATACCTGGCTAAATATAAGATTCTCTCTTATACCGCTCTCCCCTTCATCGGTTGGTTCTTCCTGTGCAATCCCATGGTATACAGTGCAGCTAAGTTCCTTCCTCAGAGACAAAGGGCCAGTTTTATTGACGCGGTAGCAACAACCAACGGACCGATGCTCAGCGTGTTCCCCCATGTTAATCCTGCCGAGATTTTTATTTGGTTGGGTATCGCCTCCGGCGTCCAGGCCCTGGGCTATTCGATCGTACCTTTGGCAATTCGTTTCTTCATTGCCGGCTGGGTTTTGGCCCTGATTCGTGCTTTGATCACCGAAATGATTTGGGTAGCACTGGCCAAGCGGGAAGGCTTGGACGTAAATCGTTAAGGAGGGCGTTGAAATGGCGAAGTATAATACTGTTAAAATTAATAAAGGTCCCTCCGGCTGGGGCAAATATCTCATCGTTACCCCTACCGATGAGAAGAATATCGTGATTTCCATGACCGGCGGCGGTATCCATCCAATTGCACAAAAAATTGCCGACCTGAGCGGCGGTACTGCCATAGATGCCTTCAAAAACCCACCTGGAGATAATAATGCTGTATTTTGCGCTGTGGTCGACTGCGGCGGGACTCTGCGCACCGGCCTGTATCCCAAACTGGGTATCCCGACGGTCAATATCATAGATGGCGGACCTTCCGGCGTGTATGCCGAATACTGCACAGAGGATATCTATGTGTCCGGGACGAGAGAAAAAGATATTGTCTTAGAGGAAAATGGGACAGCCCAAGCTGTGACGCCGAAAAAAGAAACCTCCCCGGCCGCGTTAAAAAAAGATATTCCCCCGGCCACATCGAAAGAGGCGGACAAACCGAAGAAAAAAGGAGGTCTCGCGTTTATGACAAAGTTTATGGAAGTCCTCGGGCACGGCATCGGCAAGGTTGTCGGCTCGTTCTTTAACGGCGGTAGACAGGCAGTCAATATGCTCGTTACAAATATTTTACCGTTTATCATATTTCTTTCCTTTGTGCAGGGCCTTATGACCAGCACAGGACTCGGTACCATGATCGCAAACGGACTTTCCGTTTTTACGGGCAGCGTGATTGGACTGATCATCTTCGCATTAATCATTGGTATTCCTGTTCTTTCTCCGTTGCTTGGCCCGGGTGCGGCTGTGCAGTCGGTCCTTGGCACACTGATAGGAACACAGATTGCCGCCGGCGCCATTCCTGTAACGCTTGCGTTGCCTGCACTGTTTGCAATCAGCATTGTCGATGCCTGCGACTTCGTCCCTGTCGCAGCTTCTCTTGGTGAAGCAGAGGCCGATACAGCGCGTATTGCCGTACCCGCCATGCTGTTTTCCCGCTTTGTGACCGCTCCGATCGCTGTGTTGCTCGGTGTTGTCGCCGGTATTGGGTTGTACTGATACATAGATCAATAATTGACAGGAATAAGCCGTGAAATCGGTGAGTATTCACGGCTTATTCTTATTCTGTATCATGAGGATATCTGCATGCTCATTGATAATCGGCCGATCACTGGCGCCATATTTGACCTGGACGGAACACTTTTGGATACTATGGATATGTGGGAAAATATCGGACCAGAGTATCTTAAAAAAACAGGTATCGAAGCACGAGCGGATCTTGCCGATATTTTACGACCTATGGGCATACCGCAAGCTGCTTCCTATTTACAGGCTGCATACAATTTACCGCTGACTGTGGAACAGATACTGGACGATATCTGCGTTATGACAATCGACATTTATAAATACTGTCTGCCCAAGGCAGGCGCGGCAGAGTTTGTAAATAGATTACATGCGCGTAATGTCAAATTGGCGATTGCAACTGCCACAGAGCGGCTTATGCTGCTTCCGGCCTTGAGACGTACCGGGCTTCTCCGGTGGTTTGACTGTATCGTAACATGTACAGAGGAAAAAACAACGAAAGATCAGCCGGCGATTTTTCGCTGCGCTTTGCAGAAGCTGGGAACAGTAAAGGAATCGACCTGGGTGTTTGAGGACGCGCCGCATGCCGCAAAAACGGCAAAACGGGACAGTTTTCCGGTAGTAGGGATATTTGATCGTACTCAGGAAAAACAACTGGATCAGCTGCGATCATACTCAGATCTGTATTTTAAATCATTTCTGCAGGGAATAGACTTCCTTACGATGAAGGAGGAGCTGTAATGGAATTAAGAAGTTTATTGGATCAAACTTTTCAAATTGAATCCGAGTGCCTTGAAAACGGCAGTTCCTATATCGATGAAGCTCAATTTGCCAGGGCTGTGGAAGCGTTGCGCTCCTCGCAGCGGATTGCCGCGTGCGGCTGCGGCCATTCCGGTATCCTGTGCCAGCATTTTGCGCATTTAATGTGCTGTATTGAAAAACCCGCCCGTTTTATAGCACCAGGCGAAGCGGTGCACGGCGGAATGGGATACCTGCAAAGCGGAGACGTTATGGTATTTGCGTCACGCGGCGGAAATACACAGGAATTGTTCCCGATTATGGAAATCTGTAAGGCGCGAAACGTTATAACCATAACGATCACTGAAAACGTACAATCGCCGCTGGCATGTAAATCCGACATTGTTCTCCGTCAATACGTTACTCGTGAAACAGACAGGGATAACTTTCAAGGCACAACCAGTTCCACCGTACTATGCGTAATTTTTCACGCATTGCAGGCGGCAATAATTGAGGCAACCGATTTTCAGGTGCGGCATTTTGCACAGATACATCCGGGCGGCGCTGTCGGTGCAAAACTTAATGGCAGGAATTTGTAGATTAAATCTTGAAAAATCGCTTTTTGGTACCCTCAATTTGACTGAGTCAGTGCCCTGCTGTGAAGTGTTCAAAATTTTAAGTAGTGTGTTGA
>DATMYB010000276.1:0-10019 GCA_035561215.1 Syntrophomonas sp.
GTATCTAATCAAAGGGGTGCGGGGGAAGAGATTAATTTCGATATAATTGAGTCTATGTCCCAGCGTATCGTTGATCATTTTAATCCGCAAAGAATAATTGTTTTTGGGCCAGAGGCGATGCGAATATAGATAGCGACGTTGATTTGTTAATTGTCCTGGATTGTGATAAAGCTGAGTATCTGGATCAGATGGCGGCTATTCGCAAGGCGCTGCGTGATTTTAGGGTGCCTAAAGATATAATCGTAGCCAATCCAGAAACGATTGATAAGTACGGAGAGGTACCGGGCTACATATACCAATCGGCCCTCCGGGAAGGAAGAGTTCTTTATGAGCAACCCTCGGCTTGAACCGGTTCGAATTTAAAAGGCGTGTATCCTCCCGAAAAATTAAACGGGAGAATACACGCCTCTCAGTCACTATAGGTATTTTTTGCAGGCATAGAAATTTTTACGCGAGGTTTTCCCGGCATCTCAGTTTTCCACGGTAATTCCTTCCGGGGAAGCGCTCATTTTTACGGTGCTGTTTTCTTTGATTTCTCCGCTGATGATCTGGCGGGACAACAGGGTTTCCACCTCTTGCTGGATCAAACGCTTCAGCGGCCGGGCGCCGTAGGCGGGATCGTAGCCTTTTTCCGCCAGGTAGCGCAGGGCTTGATCGTCCCATTGCAAATGCCCGCCCAGATTCTTCTCGAAACGCTCCGCCAGCTTCTGCAGCAGCAGGTCGGTGATCTGCTTGATCTGCTGGGTGTCCAGGGCTTGGAAGACGATGATCTCGTCCAACCGGTTTAAGAATTCGGGACGGAAATACTGTTTGAGGATATTCATCACCGCGTCTTTCATATTCTCATAGCTGCCGCCCTGTTCCTGGAAATGCAGGATTTCCAGGCTGCCCAGGTTGGACGTCATGATGATGATGGTGTTACGGAAATCCACTGTCCTGCCCTGACCGTCGGTCAGGCGTCCGTCGTCCAGAATTTGCAGCAGAATATTGAACACATCGTTATGGGCCTTTTCTATTTCATCAAACAGCAGCACCGAGTAGGGACGGTGCCGTACCGCCTCGGTCAACTGTCCGCCTTCGTCGTAGCCGACGTATCCGGGGGGCGAGCCGATCAAACGGGCTACGCTGTGTTTTTCCATATACTCGGACATGTCCATGCGGATCATGGCCCGTTCGTCGTCGAACAGGGACTCCGCCAGGGCTTTGGCCAGTTCAGTCTTGCCTACGCCGGTAGGGCCCAGGAAGATGAAACTGCCCACCGGCCGGTTGGGGTCTTTCAGCCCGCTGCGGGAACGCAGCACGGCGTCAGCCACTGCCTGTACGGCTTCATCCTGACCTACCACCCGTTGGTGCAATATTTCATCCAGATGGATCAATTTTTGCCGCTCGCCTTCCAGCAGCCGGCTGACGTTGATGCCGGTCCAGCGGCTTACTACCTTGGCGATGTCTTCTTCGCCGACTTCTTCCCGCAGCAGCATTTGCTGGTTTTGTTTATCGGCCAGAGCGCTTTCCTCAGCTTGAAGCTTTCTCTCCAGCTCGTTCATGCGTCCGTATTTTAATTCGGCGGCTTTGTTCAGGTCGTAGTCCCGTTCCGCTCTTTCCATTTCCATGCGGCAGTCTTCGATTTCCCGTTTGAGCTGACTTACCCGGGAGATGACCTGTTTTTCAGACTTCCATTTGGCCTGCATGGCGTCGGCTTCCGTCTGCAGATCCTGTTTTTCTTTTAAAATATGGTTCAGTCTTTCGCGGGAGCCGTCGTCGTCTTCTTTTTCCAAAGCCGTGGCTTCGATCTCCAATTGCATGATCCGGCGGGTGATTTCGTCCAACTCGGAGGGCATGCTGTCCATTTCGGTGCGCATCCGGGCGGCGGCCTCATCCATCAGATCGATGGCTTTGTCCGGCAGAAACCGGTCGGCGATATAGCGATCCGACAGCACTGCCGCCGCCACCAGCGCCGCGTCTTTGATGCGTACGCCGTGGTGGACTTCATAGCGTTCTTTTAAGCCGCGCAGGATAGAAATGGTGTCCTCCACCGAGGGGGGATTGACCAGGACCGGCTGAAACCGTCTTTCCAGGGCGGCGTCTTTTTCGATATGTTTACGGTATTCGTCCAGGGTGGTGGCGCCGATGGCGCGCAATTCGCCCCGGGCCAGCATGGGCTTGAGCAGGTTACTGGCGTCCATGGCTCCTTCCGCCGCTCCGGCGCCGATCACCGTATGCAGCTCGTCGATGAAAAGAATGATTTTGCCGTCGGACTGCTCTACTTCTTTGAGTACGGCTTTCAAACGTTCCTCAAATTCGCCCCGGTATTTGGCCCCGGCCACCAGGGAGCCCATGTCCAGGGCGATGACGGTTTTATCCTTCAGCCCCTCGGGTACGTCCCGGGCGACGATGCGCCGTGCCAGGCCTTCCACGATGGCGGTTTTGCCGACACCGGGCTCGCCGATCAGCACCGGGTTGTTCTTGGTGCGGCGGGATAGGATTTCCATTACCCGGCGGATTTCTTCGTCCCGGCCGATGACCGGGTCCAATTTGCCCTGCCGGGCCAGCTCGTTCAGATCGCGTCCGTAGCGTTCCAGCGCTTCGTAGGAATCTTCAGGATTGTCGCTGCTTACCCGCTGGGAACCGCGGATATTTTTCAAAGCGCCCAGCAGGGAACTGCGGTTCACGCCCAAACGGGCCAGCAAATCCCGCAAATCGCTTTCGCCTTCCTGGATCAGGCCCAGCAGCAGATGCTCGACGCTTACATATTCGTCTTTCAGTCCGGCGGCTTCCTGTTCGGCTTTACTCAATGCCCGGGCGAGGCTGCCGCTTAGATATAACTGCCCTTCATATCCTTGCACCGCCGGGATTTTGTCCAGCAGCGCCTGTAGTTGCTTATCCAGGGCCGGCAGTTGCACCCCGGCCTGTTCCAGCAGACGAGGGGCCAGGCCGCCTTCCTGCTGCAGCAGCGCCTGCAGCAAATGTTTGCCGCCGACTTCTTGATGATGCAGGGAGGCGGCCAGTTGCTGCGCCGCGGCCAGCGCTTCCTGTGATTTCCTGGTATAACGTTCTATATTCATATGCTCACCTCCGTTTTAGGGCATTTATTTCCGATTCCAGCGCTTCGATGCGGTCCAGCAGATCCATGATAACAGCCGCACCGGTGATGTTGACTCCCAGCATACTTCTCAGCCGCAGCAGTTGTTTGACTCTGCGCAGCTCGCCGGAACTTATATATTCCTGCTGCAAAGTAATGACTCCCATTTCCGCCAGAGCTTTCAGGAAATCAGGGTTGTATTCCAGGCAGGAAAGGGGATACATTTCTTCGCTGTCGTCGTAATAGATTTTAATCAGCGTCATGATCGTGCCTGCCTTTCCGTATTTCTTTCAGTTTACGGTAGAGCTCTGTTTCTGCCTCGGTCAGATCCCGGGGCGTATCGATTTCGAGCAGCGCATACTGATCGCCCCGGCCGCCTTGTTTAAGAGGCAGGCCTTTGCCCTTCAGGCGCAGGCGGGAGCCGTTGTGACTGCCGGCCGGGATGGTTACGGTTACGCTACCTTCCATGGTCGCAACGGCAACCTTGTCGCCCAGCACCGCTTGTTCCGGACGCAGGGTGACTTTGACTTCCAGGTCCTGGCCTTTGACTTTGAAATACGGATGCGGCAGCAGCGTTACTTTAAGATAAAGATCGCCGGGGGCGCCTCCGCCCAGTCCCTGGCCTCCCTGGCTTTTGAGACGAATGGTGCTGCCCTCGGACAACCCCGCCGGAATTTTCACTTCCAGATTTTTTTCTTCCGGCAGGCTGCCGGTGCCGCCGCAGCGGCTGCAGAAACTACGGCCCTGTAGTCCCTGGCCTTGACAGTCGGGACAAATCTGTCGGGATGACAGACCCACGGTTTTGCTACCACCCCGAAATAATTCCTCCAAACTCAATTCAATCTCGGCTTCCACATCCTGGCCCTGACGCGCGTAGGAAGCGGAAGCAAAAGGAGAACTGCGGGCGCCGGCGCCGCTACCGCCGAATATGCTATTGAAAAAATCGCTGAAGCCGTTCAAGTCCTCCGGATCGATTTTGCCGCTCCGGTAAAAATGGACCCCGCCGCCGTTTTGGTAAGAGGAGAAGTCCTGGCCGGACTGCCAGTTCTTCCCCAGCTTATCGTATTTGGCACGTTTTTCACTGTCCTTCAAGACTTCGTAAGCTTCGTTGATACGCTTGATCTTTTCTTCCGCTTCGGCTTTTTGCTTCCCCGTGTGCAGGTCCGGATGCCATTGGCGGGCCAGTTTGCGATAGGCAGCCTTTATATCCTTGGCGCTGGCATCACGGGGAACGCCTAAAATTTCATAATAATCCTGATAAGATACTGCCATAATTCACCTGCTCCGTTCCCGCGCAGGAGCGCTTAGTTCTCCTCGAACTCGGCATCCACAACATCCTGCTCGTTATTTGTTCCGCTGGCGCTGCCGCCCCCGGCATTAGCTCCGGCCTGGTAGCCGGCTTCGTTCAACCGTTGAGCCGCCTGCTGCAAATCGTTTTTCAGTCTTTCAATGGTATCCAGCGGGGCTTTATCCTTCACCGCTTGTTTCAGCTCTTCTATCAAACGCTCAGCTTCAGCTTTTTCGGCTACCGGCAGATGATCGCCCATGGCCTTGAGCTGACGTTCCACACTGTAGCTGAGGCTGTCGGCCTCGTTGTAAGCTTCCGCGGCCGCCCGCATTTTTTTATCTTCCTCGTTGAACTTTTGAGCTTCATCCAGCATGCGGTCGATTTCCGCCTTATCCAGATTGGAGGAGTTGCTGATGGTCACCGTCTGCTCCTTACCGGTAGACTGATCCCGGGCGCTGACCTTCAGGATGCCGCTAGCGTCGATGTCAAAAGTTACTTCAATCTGGGGGATTCCGCGGGGGGCGGGGCTGATCCCGTCCAGCTTGAATTTGCCCAGAGAACGGTTGGCCTGGGCCATTTCCCGTTCTCCCTGCAGTACATTGATATCCACCGCCGGCTGATTGTCCTCGGCGGTAGAGAAAACTTCGCTGCGCCGGGCCGGTATGGTGGTGTTGCGCTCGATCAATTTGGTCATCAAGCCGCCCATGGTTTCAACCCCCAAGGACAGCGGGGTCACGTCCAGCAGGACTACGTCTTTCACTTCTCCCATCAGCACGCCGGCCTGGATAGCCGCGCCGACGGCCACAACTTCGTCGGGGTTTACCCCCATGTTGGGTTCCTTGCCGGTCAAATCCTTCACCAATTTCTGTACCATCGGCACCCGGGTGGAGCCTCCCACCAGAATCACTTCGTCGATATCGGCGGCAGTCAAACGGGCGTCTTTCAGGGCGTTTAGAACCGGCTGCCGGCATCTTTCCACCAGCTCGTGGATCATATTTTCAAAGTTGGCCCGGGTCAATTTCAGGTCCAGATGACGAGGGCCGCTGGCGTCGGCGGTGATAAAGGGCAAACTGATCTGGGTCTCGCTGACGCTGGATAATTCCACTTTGGCTTTTTCCGCGGCTTCGGTGAGTCGCTGCAGCGCCTGTTTGTCGTTGCGCAGATCGATGCCGTAGTCTTTCTTAAACTCTTCCGCCAGCCAATCGACGATGGCTTTATCAAAATTGTCGCCGCCCAGATGGGTGTCGCCGTTGGTGGAGCGGACCTCGAACACGCCGTCGCCGACGTCCAGGATGGAAACATCAAAAGTTCCACCGCCCAGGTCGAATACCAGAATCGTTTCGCTGTTGTTCTTTTCCAAACCGTACGCCAGTGAAGCGGCGGTGGGTTCGTTGATAATTCTTAATACATTCAATCCGGCAATTTTGCCGGCGTCCTTGGTTGCCTGCCGCTGGGCATCATTAAAATAGGCCGGTACGGTAATGACTGCGTCGGTGATGGTTTCCCCCAGATACTGGGAGGCATCCTCCACCAGCTTGCGCAGGATCATGGCCGAAATTTCTTCCGGCGCGTACAGTTTGTCACCGACTTTGAAGCGCACCGCGTCGTTGGGGCCGGGTACGACTTCGTAGGGCACCAGCTTGCGCTCATCGGCTACTTCGGAATAACGGCGCCCCATAAAACGTTTGACCGAATAAAAAGTATGCTGCGGATTCAGCGCCGCCTGCCGGCGGGCAATCTGTCCCGCCAGTCGTTCCTGATTGTTTTTGAAGGCCACCACGGAAGGGGTGGTGCGAGCTCCCTCGGCATTAACGATAACGGTCGGACTTCCGGATTCCATAATGGCCACGACGGAATTAGTCGTACCCAAATCAATACCTACTGCTTTTTTCATAATTGTTTTCCCTCCTTGCATCAACTGCTTATTAAAATAAGTTTTAACCATTGACGGTAAAATATGAGTTCTTGCTAATCGGTAAATTTGCTGAATGCTTGTGATTTAAGGTCAGCCAAAGCCATAAAACTGTGGATAAAACCAACGATGGGGTTGGCTTTGCTTGGTAGTTTGCGTTCATCT
Source organism: Syntrophomonas sp. (assembly GCA_035561215.1). Lineage (GTDB taxonomy): Bacteria > Bacillota > Syntrophomonadia > Syntrophomonadales > Syntrophomonadaceae > Syntrophomonas_B. The sequence goes on from DATMYB010000276.1 coordinate 6,445, forward strand.
GCAACGGACTACCGGTACTCTGTCAACCCTAATTCCACATTTCCTTGTCGGTTAAATTACTGCATGGCTGCGTTGTCGTCAATCGCAATACGTCCAGTATTGCTCAATCCTCTGCCTTGCCCTGCAGCAATTTCCCTCGACAAATAATATGCGGACTTAGGATTAACAGAGTACTAGTTTTTACCTATACGCTTAGTATAAGCGGCTAATATTAATTAGTCAATAATAGTCAAAGATTTTTCAGAAATATTTTTCTTTTCCATAGGTATCCATTAAGCTATAGATAGTTCGGGTGAGTTTAACGGTTACGGAGGGATTGGTTTGAACTTATTTGATTTGCCGGCGCAGTTGCCGGACCGGGAAATATTTGAAGCCCTGCTTCCGGATCAGGGGGTGCTGATTGAAAGGATCGTCTCCTCCGGCCAGGTTACTCCCGCCGGTCAGTGGTATGACCAGGAGCGGGACGAATGGGTGGCGCTGCTGCAAGGCAGTGCGGAAATCACCTGGGAAGACGGCCGCCGGCGCCAACTGCAGGCGGGTGATTGGCTGGTGCTGCCTGCTCATGAAAAACACCGGGTTACCTATACCAGCGCCGACCCGCCTTGTATATGGCTGGCGGTCCATGGCCGTTTAAGCGATGCCTAGCGGGAAGGCATCTGAAGGGAAGGTGTTGTAATATTAAAATTTGCTTTATTCGCTGAGGAGAAAATCCCACGTAGTGAGATACAGGCCGAGGCAGGCCAGGGGGCATAAATAACCATGCTGGATGTGGTCTTACCCTTAACGATAAAGCAGGCCCCGGCAATTGAAGCTTTAGGATATAGATTACGTAATTTATTTGTTTGACCGTACCGAGGGCCGGTGGGTTATAATGAACAAGCCGACACTTCAACACATATTTTTAGGAGCAATCGTCTATGCAGATACATATACTGGCCAGCGGCAGCACCGGCAACGCCGTTTTTATAGAAATGGGCGGCCGCAAAATCCTTATTGACGCCGGCATAAGCGCGCGCCGCATTGAGCAAGGCCTGGCGGAAGCTGGTTCCGATCCCAGCCAACTGGATGCCGTGCTGATTACCCATGAGCACATCGATCATATTCGGGGCCTGGACGTACTGGTGCGGCGCTATAAAATGCCGGTTTATACCCGGCCGGCCACCTGGGATAAAATACCCTGCCGGGAAAAATTGCCGCGGGAATGCTGTCGTGAGCTGAAAGCGGGGCTGAATATGGGCGTGCTGAAAATAGAAGCTTTTGGTATTTCTCACGATGCCGCTGATCCGGTAGGCTTCAGCCTGTTGCAAGGGGAAACTAAAACCGTACTGGCAACGGACTTGGGCAAAATCACTCCGGTGGTGGAGACTGCTCTGGCCTATGCCGATCATTTGATTCTGGAAGCAAATCACGATCCGATCATGCTGCGGGAAGGCCCGTATCCGTCATATCTTAAACAACGGATCAGCGGACCCCAGGGGCATCTTTCCAACCAGGAAGCCGGCCGCGTTTTGGCCCGGGTTCCCCATAAGGGTGTTATGCATGTATTTCTGGCTCATTTGAGCCAGCATAACAATCTTCCTCATCTGGCTTTGGGTACGGTAAACGGAATCCTGCAGCAGCAAGGCTGCGATGATATACTGGTGCGGCGCACGTATCCAGCGTCCACCGCCAGTCTGGTAGGCTAATTTGCTTGCTTTAATTAGCGTTAAAAGACGGCTCCGGCATCTGCCAGTCACCGTCTTTTCGCGTTCTTGTTGGGCTGTTATTGCGACACGTCCTATTGCGTGTCTATTGGTCAGGAAAAATCAATATTTTTCTACCGGGCCTAAGTCGGCGCCGAAGGTTTCAACCGTAACCTTTTTCATGCGCTGATCTTCCAAAGGTTTGTCACTGCGGCTGCGATCTACATTCACAATACGGTCGACTTCCTCCATGCCGGAGGTCACTTTGCCGAAAGCGGCGTACTGGCCATCCAGGTGAGGTGATTTCTGGGTCATGATAAAAAATTGCGAACCGGCGGAATTGGGCATGCCGGTTCTGGCCATGGAAATAACGCCGCGATCGTGCTGCAGCGGATTATCAAAGCCGTTGGAGGAAAACTCGCCTTTGATGGCGTAGCCGGGTCCGCCGGTACCGGTGCCCTGCGGACATCCTCCCTGGATCATAAAGCCGGGGATAACCCGGTGAAAAATCACGCCGTCGTAATAGCCGGAACCGGCCAAAGCAATAAAGTTGCGGACAGTGTTGGGGGCAATGTCGGGATATAATTCGATCACGATTTTGTTGCCGTTTTCCATTTCAATAGTAACTTCCGGATTTTGGGCCATGAAACAAATCATCCTTTCTAATCGTTAATTGTTTTCAGGTAATAGCGGACAATGCCCACAGATTACCCTAAAAGACCGGCGAATGCAAGTTGGCTTATTGATTCGCAGGGGTCTCTTTTTTGCTGGATTTAAATTGGTTAATGATGCCGGGGACCTTGGCCAGCACGCTATCCATGGCGCTTTGTTGACCCAGCGGCAGTATGCTGACTTCGTCGTCTTTGATGACGACCACTGCCACCGGGGTAATTTTACCGCCCGCTCCGGCGCCGACACCGGTATTCCCTTCGCTTTCTTTGGATTGTATGCCGGCGCCTGCATTACCGGCGCCAAAAGAGATACTGGCGATGGGGACAACGGTAACATTGCCGGCGGTGATCGGTTCGCCCACCACGGTATTGGTTCGGAAAATTTTTTCCAACTCGGAAAATAACACCCCAATTTGTTCTGATAAATCCATTGTTTACAACTCCTTTCCCGATGTATACGTGATATTTTATAATGCGGTTAAAAATCAGGCCGCTTGGGTATGGGCGGCGGTGTTGCGCCGTGAACCTTTAGGATAATAAGCTCTGACCTCAGCACTGGCCAGGAACTTTAATGCCGGCCAGAAGAGCATGGCGGGCATAAATTTGCCGGCCGCATGAATTTCACCTTCCAGGCCCGGCTCCACCCAATTGCCGTCAATATGTATGGTATAAGCAGGATTATCAGTCTGCAACAGGGCGGCAGCAGCCATCATCCAGCCGGTATAATGCGGTTCACTGAAACCGATGCGGGCATTAACGGACAGATGGCGCGGCTTTATAACCTGCCACGCGTCGGACAGGAATTGCAGCCCCCGCTGACGCAGCCCCTTATCCCGGATCAATTTCCCCAGGGAAAAGGAATGCTTTGGGTTCTGAGCATCGGCAGGGATGCCCGCCGATGAAGTCTTGCTTTTGGTATTGGGACGTCCCGGAAACCGGTGGTTGAATATCAGCAGACGGGAGGTGTAAACCGCGTCTTCCCCCGGGGAGGATATCTCAAGCCGTAAGCCGGGGCATATAGCCCGAAATTCTATCCCTGACCGGGTCCCGGTCAGGGATAGTTCATATTTTAAAGGCATAAAAAGGCATACTAATAACAGCATCAGCGCAATTACGGCCAGGGCCAGCAGGATTTTTAAAACCGTCAGCATAGGGAACGCCTCTTTCTGCATAATTCATCCCAATGGTAAATTTAGCTATAGTATAAACTATTGTATCGTTG
>DATMYB010000277.1:0-3520 GCA_035561215.1 Syntrophomonas sp.
CCGTATATTATTTGTCGAGGGAAATTTCTGCAGGGCAAGGGGTCGTCAATCGCAATACTGGACGTATTGCGATTGACGACAACGTAGCCATGCGGAAATTTAACCGACAAGGAAATGTGGAATTAGGGTTGACAGAGTACTATGCTTACGCATGAAGACTCCTCCTCCGCCTTGCCTTACCTCATCGCCCTGCATGGCGAGAATTTTCCTCGTTGGATAACCTAAACTTTTAGGCGATGCAGACTACTTGCTTATTTTGTTACGTCGTTGTAAAGCATTTGTGATATATTATATAATGGATTGTCAATATTAGATTCATACCGTAAATGAAGGATGTGAAGCCCAAGTGCCCCGTAAATCGTGGAAAAGCTATATCATCCCCTTTATTTTTATTGCGGTTTTTCTTTTCGCGGTGGGGATTACAGCCCAGCAGCAGCATGTGGTCAGCGAATCCCCCGCTCAGCTCAGCCCGCTTAGTGACAGCGATTTTGTAATTGCCGGCGCCGATCCGGAATTAAAAGTCGGCGAAGCTGATTTGGGCGATGTTTCTCTGCAATTTCCCGGGGGGAAAATGCTGGGCCGCAGCGAAGTTTATAAACCCGCCAGCGGCGATGTTCTGTTCACTTTCACCCGTAAGACCAACATTCTCAACAAAATCGACATCACCGGACCGGTTATGGCTACGTCCAGAGGCGTAGCTGTCGGCGACAGTTTTGACAAGGCAGCCGGTATTTACGGCGACGGATTCAAGCGTTCTTATTACCGCAATGATCCTGCCACCTTCGATGCTGTTTATGGCCTGGAAAACTGTATCGTTTTTCACGTGGAGAATAATAAAGTCACCAAAATCGTCATTATGCATGAAGTTTAACGGTCCGATTAATCAGGCATCATAAAATAATAGGAGGCATCCTGGTTGATTCAAATAGAAGGTTTAACCAAAATTTATAGCGCCGGAGACAATGAAGTCCTGGCTTTGGACAATGTCAGTCTGAAAGTAAACAAGGGTGAGATCTTCGGCATCATCGGCTTAAGCGGCGCCGGCAAGAGCACCCTTATTCGCTGCATCAACATGCTGGAGAAACCCACTTCCGGCACCATTCGCGTGGACGGGCAGAATATCGGCGCCTTGAGCAAAAATGAATTGCGCGCCGCCCGTCAGAAGATCGGCATGATCTTCCAGCAGTTCAATCTCTTATCTTCCCGGACAGTATTCGACAATATTATGTTTCCTCTCGAAATCGCCGGTATGGCCAACGCGGAGGCCCGTCAGCGCGTTCAGTCTTTGCTGGAATTGGTGGGACTGACCGACAAGGCCCAGGTATATCCCGATCAATTAAGCGGCGGTCAGAAGCAACGGGTGGGCATAGCCCGCGCTTTGGCCAACGACCCTAAAATTCTTTTGTCGGATGAGGCTACTTCTGCCCTGGATCCGCAAACTACCCGCTCCATACTGAAGCTGCTGAAGGATATCAACCAGCAGCTTAATCTGACCATCCTGCTGATAACCCATGATATGAACGTTATCAAGGAAACCTGCGACCGGGTAGCGGTGATCGACAACAGCAAGATCGTTGAGATCGGCGACGTACTGAGCATTTTCTCCAATCCCGGTACGCCCACCTCCAAAAGCTTTATCAATGCCATCGTCAACAAAGAGATTCCGGAGGAGTTGCTGCACCGGTCGTTTGTCGACACCGAAAACATGACCAGCAAACTCATCCGAGCTTCGTTTATCGGCGCTTCCGCCGGGGAACCGGTAATTTCAGGTCTGGTTAAAAAATACGACATCAAGGCCAACATTCTGTACGGCAATATCGACCGGGTCAAAGACACTCCTTTCGGCAACCTCACCCTGGAATTGATCGGCGACCCCGCCTTGATGAATCCGGCCATGGATTACCTGCGCGACAACGGACTGGAAGTAGAGGTGTTATAGATGTTTACAATAACAACTGGTTTGAGCCTGTCGGCTTTTATGGGCAGCTTGCTGACCGACAACGCCTGGATGCTGGACAAGGTATTAGTCGCTACCTGGGAAACAATTTACATGGTGGCTCTATCCACGGTTTTCAGCTATGTGATGGGATTGCCCCTGGCTATCATCCTGGTCATAACCGACAAAGGCCATATCATGGAAAACAGGTCTCTCAACAGTATCCTGGGCGGTATCGTAAATGCGGCCCGCTCCGTCCCGTTTATTATATTTCTGATTCTGCTGATCCCTCTAACTCGTTTGATCGTAGGCACTTCCATCGGGACAGTGGCTTCCATTGTTCCGCTTACCTTGGCTGCGGTCCCCTTCGTCGCCCGTTTGGTAGAAACCTCATTGAAGGAAATCGACTGGGGCTTGATCGAAGCGGCCTTGTCCATGGGGGCCAATACCTGGCAGATTATCCGCAAAGTTTTAATACCGGAAGCATTCCCTTCCATCATTCTGGGAGTCTCGATCACTACCATCAATTTGGTAGGCTACTCAGCCATGGCCGGTATTGTTGGCGGCGGCGGTCTGGGTACGCTGGCTTACTACTACGGCTATCAGCGATATCAAACCGGCATCATGTGGGTTACCGTAATCTTGTTGATTATTTTGGTGCAACTCGTCCAAATGCTGGGAGATAAGCTTAGCAAAAAAGTAATAAACAAGAGGAGGTAATCAAATGAAAAAGAAACTATTGGTATTATTCACTGGTCTGCTGATGGTCTCCCTGGTGCTGGCGGGATGCTCCACCCAAAAGGAAAGCGGCAAATCCGGCGACACCGGAAATACCAGTGGAAAAACCAAGTTGGTGGTTGGCGCCACCGCCAAACCCCATGCGGAAATCCTGGAAGTAGTCAAACCCCTGCTGGTCAAAGAGAACATCGATCTGGAAATTAAAGTTTTTACCGATTACGTACAATTGAATCCGGCCCTTAAAGACAAACAAATCGACGCTAATTTCTTCCAGCACATTCCCTATCTGGAGGACTATAATAAAAACAACAACGCCGATCTGGTCTGGGCGGTAAAAGTCCACACCGAACCCATGGGCGTATACTCACAAAAAATCAAGGATATCAAGGACGTTGCCAATAACGCTAAAGTCGGCATCCCCAACGACGCTACCAACGGCGGACGCGCTCTGATGGTACTGGAAAAAGGCGGCCTGATTAAATTGACCGAAGGCGCCGGCGTAAACGCCACCGACAAAGACATTGTCGAAAATCCGAAAAATATCGAAATTACGATGATGGATGCGGCCATGCTGCCCAGATCCCTGGCTGATCTGGATATTTGCGTAATCAACAGCAATTACGCCATCGAAGCCGGGCTCAATCCGGTTAAGGACGCCATCTTTATTGAACCTAAAGATTCGCCTTTCGCCAATGTGCTGGCGGTAAGAGCCGAAGACAAAGACAATGATGCCATCAAAAAACTCGGCGCGGCGCTGCAATCACCGGAAGTAAAAAAATTCCTGGAAGATAATTATAACGGTTCCTGCATCCCCGCTTTTTAAGCTTCACCTGCAACCAAATACAT
>DATMYB010000278.1:0-4851 GCA_035561215.1 Syntrophomonas sp.
GCATTGCAAATTGGGCGAGCTAGTAAAGGAGGAATGAGAAATGCCAATCATTATACCCAAGGGTTTGCCCGCTTACAAAACATTAAAAGAAGAGAATGTATTTGTAATGCATGAGACACGTGCCATGAAACAGGACATCAGGCCGCTTCGCGTCGTCATCGTCAATCTGATGCCCACGAAAGAGATCACGGAAACCCAGTTGATCCGAATGTTGGCCAACACTCCTCTGCAGGTGGAGCTGCAGCTTCTGACCATGGATACTCATGAATCGAAAAATGCCGACAAGCTGCATATGGATAAATTCTACCGGACTTTTGAAGAAATCAAGAATCAGCGCTTTGACGGAATGATCATCACCGGAGCGCCGGTTGAATTCCTTCCATATGAAGAAGTCGACTACTGGAAAGAGCTTGCGGAAATTTTTGAATATACCAAAACCAATGTATTCAGCACGTTACATATCTGCTGGGGGGCTCAGGCCGCGCTTTATTACCATTACGGCATCGATAAGTTCGTTATGCCGAAAAAACTCTTCGGTGTATTCAGGCATGAGCTGAAAGACAAAAAATCGGAGTTGATCAGGGGCTTTGACGAGGAATTTTACGCGCCTCATTCCAGACATACGCAGGTAAAGAAAAAAGATATCCTGAAAGTGCACGATCTGAAGATATTGGCCGAATCGGACGAAACGGGTCCTCATATAATTTCTACGAGGGATAAAAGAATGATCTTTGTCCAGGGCCATATGGAGTACGACCGCGACACCCTGAGGCTGGAATATGAAAGAGACGTCAGGAAGGGACTGTCCATCGCAGTCCCGAAGGACTATTTCCGGAACGACGATCCTGACAAGGGCATCGTTGTGAAGTGGAGCGGCCACGGTAACCTGTTCTTCGCCAACTGGCTGAACTACATATATCAGGAAACTCCGTACGATCTGAACAAACTGGACGAATTGGCCAAAAGCAAGAAGTTATAAAAGAAATCATAATAATGCAAACCGGCTTGACCGGTTTGCATCATTTAAAGGAGGCGGCTATGGAGACCTGCAGGCACAGCGAAAACTGCGGAGGCTGTATCTATCAGGGGCTCCCGTATCAGGAGCAGATCATCCTGAAAGGGAAGGAAGTGCTGCGGCTTCTGGATGAAAAAAAGATATCCTTTGAGAAATATCTCGGGATCGAAGGAAGCCCCAGGCGTACAGCTTACCGCAACAAAATGGAATATACCTTCGGGGACGAAATAAAAAACGGTGAAATGACCCTTGGAATGCATAAAAAGGGTCGTTTTATGTCTGTTGTCACCGTAGACGAGTGCCGGCTCGTCGACGCGGATTTCAACGAGATCCTGAAAGCTTCACTGGAGTACAGCAACGAGAAGGGATACGAGTTCTATCACAAGAAATCCCACCGGGGCCTGATGCGGAATCTGATCATCAGAAAAGGGGAGCATACGGGCGAACTTCTCGTCAACATTGTCACCTCATCCCAGGGAGAATTTGACGGAGCGGGGTTTGCCGCGCGGGTCCGGTCGCTGCCGCTTCAGAATAAAATTGTCGGTATTTTGCACACCATAAATGACCGTGTGGCGGACTTTGTTTACTGTGACAAGCTGAACATCCTATGGGGCAGGGATTATTACATGGAAGAACTCCTGACCCTGAAATTCAAAGTCAGCGCCTTTTCCTTCTTTCAGACGAATATTCTGGCCGTTGAAAAGCTCTATACGGAGGCGCTTTCCATGATCAAGGACCTGGAGGGCAAAATGGTCTTCGACCTGTACTGCGGTACCGGCACCATCACCCAGGCCCTGGCGCTCAGGGCAAAAAAGGCGGTTGGCGTAGAGATCATTGAGGAATCGGTGGAGGCTGCCAGGGAAAATGCCCGCCTGAACGGACTGGGAAACTGTGAATTCATTGTCGGAGACGTGCTTGAAGTGCTGAACCGACTGGAGGATAAACCCGACGTCATCGTACTTGACCCGCCCAGGGCGGGAGTCCATCCCAAGGCGTTGGAAAAAATACTGAACTACCAGGTTAATCAAATCGTATACATTTCCTGCAATCCCGCCAGTCTTGTTGAAAATCTCAGCTTTATGCAGGGTAACGGCTACCAGGTCAAGACCATAAAAGCCTTCGACAATTTTCCGTATACCAAGCACATTGAGTGTGTAGTTCTGATGACGAAAAGTGGTCAAGAGGGAAAATAGGGCGGAATAAGCACAAGATGTTGTGATTTTTAAGCAAAAAATGAGCAAAAAAACGGGTTGGAAAATGCACTTTTTGACCCATTTTTTTGACCTGTTTTATAGCTTCTAGTGTAATGAAAAGAACAACTTGAAATGAAACAGAATTGGTTAATTATTTTATTAATTTCTACCATCCTAACGGGATGTTCCTCACAATCAGAAGAACCAACACAGCAGTCTACTCAATATTCAAAAAACACTGAGAATGTAGCCGAAATGGAACCGTCCCTTAATGGATACAAAAAAATTGAGGTGGATGGTGGAGATTTCAGCGGATATCGCGAAGCAAATGTTGTTGTTGATATCGGTTTTGGGGATAGAGAATACTGGGCCTTTACTAATGAGCATGGCCAATTGGTTCGAGTTATGGCCGATAAAATTCTTCTCCAAGATGATGCCACAGAGCCCGTGATATCAAGCGGACGTTATTACAATGACGAAGCTGATGTCCCCGGTACGGAGCAGCCAGAGATGGATAAAGGACATGTTATTGCAGACTCCTTGGGCGGAGTATCCAACGCTTACAACATCACGCCACAGGACAGCATTTTGAACCGACATGGAGATCAGGCATATATGGAAAAAGCGATTCGTGATGCTGGTGGTTGCACAGATTTCGAAGCAATCATAACTTATCCGGATACAACGACGCAAATCCCGAGCCATTATCATTACACGTATACGTTAAATGGTAATGTGATCACGGAGGATTTCCACAATGTAAATCCAGATGAAGTCAATAACCCAAAATCAAGCGATGACCAAAACTTTCAAACAAAAGAAAGCCATGATATCTCTTCCATTGATAAAAATGGAGATGGTCAGGTAACAATAGCAGAAGCGAAGTCTGCAGGATATAAAATGCCGATTACAAAAGATCACTGGTTGTATCATTACATGGATGATCGTGACAGCGATGGAATGGTAGGCGAATAAAGAGTATTGTGTAGATGATTGCTCTTGTTTTATTTAATTTGTGCCGCCATATTAAAGATAATTTCGGCCATTTCATGTGCCGATTTGGTCAATCCGGATTTAAGCCAGTGCTGTATTAGGCCAACACTTCCATTGAGCACAAATATAAAATAAAACTCCTTTGTTGATGAAGGTGATGTCAAATCCATTATTTCGCATCGCTCATATATCATCGTAAAAAGCTCTTTTTGAAAATAAACGTCGCCTCGTTCACTGAGCAAAATCTGGATATACTTGTTATTGTCCGCAATGTATTGCAAAAATCCTTGGATAATCTGTACGATACTGCTCTTGTCCATTGGGCCATGAAGACTGTCAACAAATTTTCTAACCGATAATAGAACATCATATTCGATTTTATGAAGAAGGTCGTTTTGGTCAGTATAATGTGCATAAAAGGTTGTTCTGTTTATATCTGCCTTTTCGCAAAGCTCCTTAATGGTTATTTTGGAAATGTTTTTTTGCTCCATTAATTCCATAAGTGCATCTTGCAATGCCATCTGTGTATATTTAGTTTTCCTGTTCTGTTTCATTTCCTTCATAAACAGCCTCCTGCCTATAGCATACAAATTTAAGAATTCACATGTCAAACCGACAAATGTAAGTCACGATGTTGCCAACACAACAAATCAATAACATCTGCGGGTTGCAAAAACAACACCGTGATGTTATTGTAATTTTATCGATCCGGATTGTCAAGGACAGACTTGGATCAGGAGGAGTTTGATAAAAAGAAAAATCCAATGTAATGGCCATTGCATAGAAAACCGGAACTTCCAAATGCTTATTGAAAAGAGGGTGTGTTTGATGATTTTATATTTTTCTGCCACAGGCAACAGCCGATATATTGCGGAGCGAATCGCCAGGGAAACAAACGATGAAACCGTTTCATTAAACCTATTGATGAAAGAAAATAAGAAAGATGACCTTATTTCAGAAACGAAACCGTTTGTATTTGTTTGTCCAACCTACGCATGGAGATTGCCGCGAGTAGTAGATGATTATATAAGAAAGACCGTATTCAAGGGAAACTGCAAGGTATATTTTGTTATGACCTGCGGAGGGGAAACCGCAGGCGCAATCCGACATGTGAAAAAGCTATGCCAATATAAAGGCTGGGATTTACAAGGTTTTGCGGAAGTCGTAATGCCGGACAACTACATTGTCATGTTTCCGGCTATAGATAAGGCAACGGCAAAAAACATTATTGAGGGAGCAAAACCGTTAATCAATCGGATTTCAGTAGATATTCATAATGGAAATCATTTTTCTATTCTGGCTCAAAAAGGGATTATTGGATGGTTGGAAAGCGGCCTGGTGAACGGCATGTTTTATAAGTTGTTCGTACACGCCAAAGGATTTCATGTTAATGAAACAAAATGCGTTTGTTGCGGTAAATGTGCAGAGCTATGCCCGCTTAACAATATTGCCATAACTAGCGGCAAGCCCGTTTGGGGATACCACTGTACCCATTGCATGGCGTGTCTTCATAGGTGCCCCACAGAAGCTATTGAATACAAAAAGAATACGCAGAATAAGACGAGATATTTTTTTGATAATCAATAAACGCCGAGATACATGAAGAACTTTAAGATTCTATAATGACCCTATGATTACCAATTTAAATCA
>DATMYB010000279.1:0-5647 GCA_035561215.1 Syntrophomonas sp.
AATTTAAAAAGGAGGAAGAATAATGATTTTAGATCTGAAGCTTGAAGAGCAGACAGCCCAACCGGTGTTGTGCATACGAACCAAGACCAGTATAGAGAAACTGCCCGCCGCGATAGGCGAGGGCTATGGCCGGATCGTGAAGTATATGGAGGAGCTTGGGGTGCAGCCCCAGTATGCTCCCTACACCGCCTACTATAACCTGGATATGAACGACCTGGATGTCGAGATGGGCTTCCCGGTTGCCGAAATTTTCCCTGATAAAGATGGGATCAAGGCCAGACAAATACCGCAGGGGAAAGTGGTTTCCTGCATGTACAAGGGCGCTTATGCCGAAATGGAGGAGCCATATAAGGAAATAATGAAATGGATCGAAGACAATGGACAGGTGCCCACCGGGGTATATTACGAATACTATTTCAACTCTCCGCAGGAGGTTCCGGAGAGTGAGCTTCTGACCAGGATAGTAATACCCCTGAAATAGGTTATATTGAAGAAAAGCGCCGCTATTAGCCCGGTGCTTTTCTTTTTTCTGGCCTTGACGGGCTTGTAGCTGAAAATTGTTTTAGAAGTGTGAACCATAGGGGCTGCTTGTTCATCTAATGGTAGGCCAGGAGATAAGAAGCACCGGTCAACCCACCCGGGAAGACGAAATCTCCATGCAGTACACTATCGAGTTCCCGCTTGTAAAGACCGGTGAGGCATCGACCATTGGAGTGAGATACAACGACTTGCAGATCAAACCCATGGAAGGCCTCCGGGTGAAAATTCCTCTAAAGTGAAATAGACTGGGGGCGGAGCCGGGAGGTTGGCCGGATAAACGGCACCGGTCAGGCCCGCCCCCGGTTTGATTCCCCGATTTTACTTCTTTCCGATCACCCATTCATGAGTGCATGCATGTTGCCCAAAATTCGATTGTCTGATGTCCTAATTTCTGCACAGGTGTAAGGTTTTGCATACAAATTTGCCCATGGCCAATTAGCTTCCCAATTGGTAAGATTGCTGTCATATTTCTAATGCAGCCCCGCGCAGACGATAAAAAGTCCTATCTGGCGGGCCTGCTTGTTGACCTTGGCAGCGTATTCTTACTCTATTTCTGAACTTGAATGTTCTAATGCTCTTAACGGGTACAGATATTGCATGTAAAGGGTTAATTGTGGTTATGGGGGAATTAGTCTTGACGAAAAAGCTGCAAAAAGTGGAACGGACTGGGATCACGGTAAAAACAGAGAATGCTGATCAAATTGAACAAAAACGCGCTATGGCCAAAAAGATCGCTATTGAAAAAAATCGGGCCCGCAACATGGCTAAACAACAAGTTTTAGCTGAGCGCATTGCATCCGCTTCGGAAGAATTGGTCGCTGGAGTGGAAGAGACCACAAGTGCTGCCAACGAGTTTACTCGTTTGGTTGAGGACGTGGTTTTAGGAACCGGACAATACGGATTGGTATGTGAAGCTATGTATAAGGGCAGTGTCGATCTTCATAAGGATGCAATGAATTTGAATAAAGTCATGGATAACATCAACTGGGAGTCAGACAAGGCGATCAACATTTCCGGAGAATCGCTGCATACTATCGGAAATATGGCTAATCTGGTAAAAGTTGCAGCAGTTCAAAATTTACAATCAGCCCAACGTATAGAAGAGTTGGAAGTCCAATCCCGGCGTATAGAGGATATCGTCCAAGCGGTGGTAATGATTGCAGATCAGACCAATCTTCTGGCTCTTAACGCTGCTATTGAAGCAGCTCGGGCCGGTGAACGGGGCCGGGGGTTTGCCGTGGTGGCGGATGAAGTGCGCAACCTGGCTGAAATTTCTGAACGCTCAGCTCAGGATATACGGCGAGTAGTGGAAGAGATTCGAGATAATATTACCGGAGTTGTTTCTGAAATACAGGAAACGGCGGGTGAATTTGAGACTATGGCGGAAGGCTTTGAAAAAGCGGTAGCTGGCTGCGGAACCTTCGCTGATTTTACCAGGCAATATGGAATGAAAATGGTTGATGCGAGAAGCAATTTCGGAGAGATTACCGGAGCTGCTCAACAATTCATGTCAACTAGCGAAAACATCTCTGCCATTACTGAAGAAATCGCCAGCGGCAGTAAAGAAATTTCAAAAGCGGTCATTGAACAGACTAAAGCCCTCTCAGAGGTGTCAATATCGAGCCAGGATTTGAGTGAGATGGCCGATGAGCTGAAAAACTCTATTAACATTGACAAATCGGCGGAAGAATTGGCGGCTACCGCCGAACAATTGTCGGCCAATATTGAACAATTAAGCAGCACTGCCACCCAGATTGCCAGTTCAATAAGCCAGATGATGGAAGCGATTCATATGGTTAACCATAGAAACGCTGAAGCCCAGGAACTGGCCAAAGGTGTACAAAACAATATGAACGGGCGTTCTAGCAACTACAAAGTAATCGCGCAATTGAGAACGGACCTCAATGAATCGTGGATTAATATGTGGGAAAAGGCCACCGATAATATCTCTCTTTTAGAAAAGAGTATTCATTCATTTGACCATACGAATGACATATTGGAAGACCTGCGGGAAAAAATTCGCCGCATCGAAAAAATTGTTAACACAATTCAAAATGTATCCATACAGACCAATATGCTGGCAGTCAGCGGGTTTATCGAGGCAGCTGCGGCGGGCGATTATGGCCGGGGTTTTTCTGCCGTGGCAGCGGATATTCGGCAACTGGCCACTGAATCAGGTGAAAATTCCGATCAGATTAAGAGCTTAATTCAGGATGTGCAAAAACAGATGGGTAAGGTGGAAATAGGTCTGAACAAGTCTGAATCTGTATCTCGCGAGGCCTTTGCTGCTGTTCCTATGCTCGAAAAAACCAATAGTCAAGTGACCGGTACTTTAAGCGTACTTAACGAAATGGCCAAAGAATACGCTGCGGCTATGGCTTCAATAAGAGCTGCAATTCAAAACACGATACAACAGGTTGACGAAGTTGGCGGCATAGTAGAGAGGGTCGCCGGCCAGATCGATCAAGCATCAAACATTGCTCAGGAACAGGCCGGGGCGATATCCGAACTGGCTTCTTCGATTGAGGAAATGGCTTCGATAGCTGATGAAATGCAGATGAATTAGAGGTGAATGGATTATGAATTTTAATCTAACCAAGGAGCAGAAGCTTATTCAGGCTGCAGCCCGGGAATTTGCCGAAAAGTATGTTGCCCCGGCAGCCGAGCAAATTGAGAAAGAGAACCGGATTCCGGAATCCATTATTAAGGGTTTGGCGGAGCTGGACTTTTTTGCCCTGCCTTATGAGGAGAAATACGGTGGAGCTAATGCTGGATATGACGGCTATGTTTTAGTTTTGGAGCAGATAAGCAGAGTCTGCAAAGCGGTGGCATCATTACTTTCCGTTCATACTCTGGGTCTGGGGGCGATCACCAAGTTCGGGAGCCAAGAACAGCTTCAGAAGTATTTACCCAAGTGCTGCAAGGGAGAATGGCTGGCTTCATTTGCTTTTACCGAACCGGGAACCGGCTCCGATCCCAAGCAGCTCAAAACTTCAGCAGTTATGGATGGAGATTGCTATATACTTAATGGCACCAAGCGGTTTATCTCAAACGGTAATTTTGAAGGACCGATGGTGCTTTTCGCCATAGATGCGGAAAGCGGCAGGCCTACAGCCTTTATCGTGGACAAGTTCTGTACCGGATATTCAATATCGGAACCCTGGAATAAAATAGGTACGCACGGGCAGGTGCTATTGGACATTTATTTGAACGATGTTAAGGTCCCCGCATCGAACCTGCTCGGGAATCTGGGACAGGGATACCCAATCCTGCAGTATGGAATCGGCTTTGGAAAGATCGGGATGTCGGCTAGCGCCCTGGGCGGTCTCGGTGTGGCTCTGGAAGAAAGCATCAAGTATGCCCGGGAGAAAACCCACCGTGACGGGGTAATTGCCAAGTTCCCCACAATAAAGGTGAAAATAGCCGACCTGGCCATTAGCCTGGAGGCGGCACGATGGCTTACTTATCGGCTGGGCTGTATGGCCAATGAAATAAAAGATCAAGAAGAGTTTATTAAAACGGCTGCCCTGACCAAGACCTTTGTTACAGAAGCAGCCTGGCAGGGCTCCCGCCTGGCCATAGATGTGCATGGTTCTTACGGGCTGATGGAGGACTACAAGGTAGCCAAAGTTTACCGCGACGCTATCGCAGGACCGATCGTTGAAGGGGTAACGGATATGCAAAAAATGATTATCGCTGGGATATTACTCAAGGATTAGAAAAGAATTGCTATCTAAATGGGAAACTGTTCGGGGTTATCAGGCACAAACGGATTTTAGGAGCATGAGGCGTTTGCGGCTTTTACGGGCGATTTTATCCAACGAATGGACATTTTTTTGAAGAAGGCATTTAACCGTTCTTTTTCTTGCTACTGATATCTGATTGTCTTGGGATTGTTTTCTGACGCCATCGTACGGGGAAAGGTAGTGAAAAAGTGGCGCAATTGCTTGAAGGAATTAAAGTTTTGGACTTATCCAGGGCCCTGCCGGGACCGTTTTGCACCCAGCTGTTAAGTGATTATGGGGCTGAAATAATCAAGATCGAAGATAGAACCGGAGATACGGTCCGTAATGCAGAACCCCGCATAGCAGGAACCGGCGCCCGGTTCTACTCTGTAAATAGAAACAAGAAAAGCCTCACTCTTGATCTGCGTAAAGCGGATGGCCAAGAAATATTTAAAAAACTGGTCGCCCGAAGCGATGTGCTGGTTGATGCTTTTCGTCCCGGAACCATGGATAAGCTGGGCTTGGGTTACGAGGTTCTCAGCCAGGTAAATCCGGGTATAGTATATTGCGGGCTGAATGCTTTTGGATCTAGCGGACCTTGGCGTAACACCCCCGCCCATGATATAAACGTTTCCAGCTTGGCCGGGGTTACCGATTTAACCGGTGACGAGGAGGCTCCGGCCATTTCGGCGCTACAGACGGCCGGACTGGGTGGCGCTCTATTTGCCGCAATAGCCATATTAATGGCTTTGTATAACCGGAAAACCACAGGAAAAGGCCAATATTGCGATGTTTCCATGTTGGACAGTTCCATCAGTCTACTGGCCTATACCCTTGCGGACTGGTCCGGGACCGGTTGCCTGCCCGGGCGGGGGCGTGGACGGTTGACCGGCGGGTATGCCTATTTCAACATTTATGAGACCAGTGATCATCAATATATCAGCCTGGGGTTGGCAGAGGAAAAATTCTGGACCAAATTTTGCAGGATCATCAATAAGCCGGACTACATCGAAATACATAAAAAGCCTGAAATGCAGGATGAAATAATAACAGGAATCAGAGAGATTATCAGACAAAAGACCCGCGACGAATGGAATCGGATTTTAGGCTATGAAGAACTCTGCTATGCGCCGGTTTTAAGCCTTGATGAAGTCAGCGAACATCCCCAGGTAATAGAGCGGCAGATGGTGGTCAGAGTAAACAACTTTCTCGACTCTGGAAAGGATATGTATCTGGCCGGACTGCCTTTAAAGTTTTCTGAAAACCCGGGCCGGCTGACTCTTGAGTTCTCAAAACTTGGCAAACACAATCGAGAGATTGTGAAGGGGCTGGGATATGACGATAGGAAAATCGATTTATTGGAATCAAAGGAAGTCATATAG
>DATMYB010000280.1:0-11834 GCA_035561215.1 Syntrophomonas sp.
ATAAACGTCCGAATCATTACCGTCAACGCTATACCCGCCACCCCTTTCAAATACCTCGCTGGCAATCTAGTAGTCTGTTACACCTAAAACTTTAATTCCCGTCGGCTAAATTCTCGCATGGGTGCGTTGTCGTCGATCGCAATACGTCCAGTATTGCTTCCTCCTCCGCCTTCCCCGGCGAGAATTTATCTCGCCGGATAAAATGAACTTTTAGATGTAACAGACTACTAGTACTCTAATTCCACAATTCCTTGTCGGTTAAATTTCTGCATGGCTACGTTGTCGTCAATCGCAATACGACCAGTATTGCGATTGACGACTCCTTGTCCTGCAAAAATTTTCCTCGGCGGATAACTTAAACTTTTAGACGACACAGACTACCAGTACTCTGTTGCATCTAAAAAAATTCCCTGCGTCATGCGTCGCTCATATATAATCAAATAGTACCGGCAGCCAATACAGCCATCATACTGCCGGGAGCGGGAGGACAAACATTGCAAAATATCTGGCAATTGAAACCGTATGACCACGAACCGGCGGCAGTCATCAGCGGGAAACTGGGATTGTCGCAGCCGGTGGCCCGACTGCTGGCCCAAAGAGGCTGCCGGACTCCGCAGCAGGCGGAGCGATTTATGCATCCCCGCCTGGATCTATTGGAGGATCCGTTCAGGATGCAGGGAATGAGGGCGGCGGCAGAACGGATCGCCGAAGCTATCGCCGCCGGAGAACGAATTGTGATTTACGGCGATTACGATGTCGACGGAGTGTGCAGCATCGTAATTCTCAAAGAGTGTTTTGGAAAACTCGGCTATGAGGTCGATTATTATGTGCCCAACCGCTTTAGCGAAGGTTACGGCTTGAACGAAGAGGCCCTGCGCGCCTTGCGTGATCAGGGTTACAAGCTGATCATCACCGTGGATTGCGGCATCGCCGCGCTGACTGAGGCGGAATTAGCCAAAGCCTTGGGCTTGGATTTGATTATTACCGATCACCACACCCCGGCGGAACAACAGCCGGAGGCCTGCGCGGTGATTGATCCCAAATTGGATCAGCTGACATCCGTTTTTCATCTGGCCGGCGCCGGCGTCAGCTACAAACTGGCCTGCGCTTTACTGCAAGCTGCGGGTATGGATGTCGGTCAGGAATGGCTGGACTTGGTCGCCCTGGCCACGGTGGCTGATATTGTGCCTTTAATAGAAGAAAATCGCATTTTGGTAAAATACGGTCTGCAAGCGCTGGAACATACGCAGCGTCCCGGTTTGACGGCGCTGATGGAATTGACCGGATTGCGGGGAAAAACTTTAACGTCGTGGCATATAGGATTTGTGCTGGCTCCCCGTCTTAATTCGGCCGGCCGGCTGGATTCCGCCCGTAAGAGCATAGCCTTGCTGTTGAGCCGGGACGAGAGGGAAGCCGGAGGTTTGGCGGAGGAATTGTGCCGTTTAAACGAAGAACGTCGGGAAATCGAAGAACAGATTTATCGTCAGGCCCTGCTGGACCTGCCGGATCTCGAACAGCAGAAATTTGTCATAGCGGGCGGAGAAAATTGGCATGAAGGGGTTATCGGCATTGTGGCCTCGCGCCTGGCCAGCAAGCTGAATCGTCCGGCTATCGTGATTTCCTGGGAGGGGGAACAAGGCAAAGGCTCAGCCCGCAGCAGCGGGGAATTTGATTTGTATGAAGCCCTGCGGCACTGCAGCCGCTATCTGGACAGATTCGGCGGCCATCGCATGGCGGCCGGCCTGGCTCTACACCGGGATCAACTGGAAAATTTCCGGCAGGCATTGCAGGATTACATGCAAGGGCAGGAACTGCCGCCTCCCGAACAGAAAATATACCCGGCTGATTTGGAAGTGAATGAAGACGAGCTGGACTTAAAGCTGGTGAGAGAAATAGAGATGCTGGCCCCTTTCGGCGAGGGAAATCCGGTCCCCAAACTGGTTTTGCGGGGAAGCCCGCTGCACGATATGCTGCTGGTAGGAGCTAACGACGCTCATCTCAAGTTTAAAGCCGGAATGAATCGCCTGGAAGCAATCGCCTTTAACGGCGCTGACATGATGCACCCCGGGCAAATAGTGTGTAAACAGGATCTGCTGTTTGATCTGTCCGAGAATAATTTCCGGGGCCGCAGCAGCCTGCAACTGGTAATAAGAGATATGAAGCCCGCCTGGCGGGATGATTTGGATCCAACGGAGTTCGCCCTTGCCAAACAAGTCCTCAAGACTGCAGTGGCTGATTTGATCAAAGGACATCCGGTGCTGTTCGTCTATCCTGGTTTACGCGGCCTGCAAAAGCATCGGGCCATGTTGGGCTCGTTGGTTAAAGCGGATATGCTTCAGGAAATGCACGGAGGGCTGGATAAGAGAAACCGCGAAGTTGTTCTGGGGCAATTCAACCGGGGAGATAGAAAAATATACTTGACCACCCGTGCTTTTATAGCCTGGCTGGAGGAAATGGAGAACCGGGGAAATTTGCGGGTAACCATACCGCCGGATTTAAAAACCGTGGTCAATTTTTGGATGGAAAACGATACTGATAACGGTCTGTTGGCCGGTCATAATCCGGATATATTCAACCTGGCGTCCGGTTTTCGAATAAGTTCATCCCCAACTAATAACGCCGGCGCCGGACCGGGCCGCAGTATTATTTACGCCAACCGGCCTGCCACCGTAAAAGATTTGGTAAAACGGTATCCCGACGCCCACATCGAAGCCGGATCTTCTGATGCCGAACAGCGCCGCGACAGTCGCCGGCAGTTTCGCAACTGCCGCGACGGATTATTGCTGGTGGACGGCTCCCATCCTTCCGGTCCGGGACGATTGGGCTGGATTGATCGTTTCACCTTGCAGGACAGTCCTTTTGCTTATTATGAGCTGGCCGCGGTGGCCGATTACATAGACAACGATGAACTGCCCTTAAACCTGGCTTTTGCCGCCACCGATCTGGAAAGGAATTTCCAGCATTTGCAGAGGATATATCCGGAGCCCCGGAGACTTGAGCTGATTTGGCAGGCGCTGCTGGATCGAGGAGGCAGTAGCCTGCGTATCGATACCAAAGAATTAGCGCTCCGGATCGGCAAGGCTACCGGCAGTGCCGCCGACAGCCTGGAAATGACCTCGGTTTTGCACATATTGTCCGATCTGGGCTTGTGTCAGTTTCAGAAAAGCGGTAGTATAATGGCAATATACTTTCATTCGACCCAAAAAGACGCTTTGCAGCCAGAATTTTCACCATATTTTCGCGAAGGTGAAAGTGAAAAGGCGCTGTTACAAGATTGGCGTGCATTTTGCGAAAAATATACTGGCATGGTGATGTAATTGGGACCTCAGGTTATTCTGGACAGGGTAAAACAGTATGACCCCAACGCCAACTTCGCCTTGATTACCAAGGCCTACAGTTATGCTGAGGCGGCCCATGGGGGACAAAAGAGAATTTCCGGCGAGCCGTACATAATCCATCCGGTTGAGGTGGCCATGATTTTGACCGAAATTGAGTCAGATACGGCTTCGCTTTGTGCTGCCCTGCTCCACGATGTTATTGAAGATACGGAATACAGCTTTCTCGATCTGCAGGAAGAATTCGGCGAAGAAATTGCTCTGCTGGTAGAAGGAGTTACCAAGCTCAGTCGCCTTGAATTTAGCTCCCGGGAGGAAGCCCAGGCAGAAAATCTGCGTAAAATGTTTATCGCCATGGCCAAAGATATTCGCGTTATATTGATCAAACTTGCGGATCGTCTCCATAATATGCGTACCCTGGGCTATCAGTCGGAATACAAGCAAAAGGAGATCGCCCGGGAGACTATGGATATCTTTGCTCCACTGGCCCACCGCCTGGGGATATTCAAATTTAAATGGGAACTGGAAGACCTGGCTTTTCTCTATCTCGATCCCGACATGTATTATGAAATCGCGCGTCGTTTAAAAACCAAACGCAAAGACCGCGAGGCATACGTCAACGAACTGATTGAACGCATCGCGACAGGTCTGGACCAGATCGGCATCAAGGCTGATATTGCCGGACGTCCCAAGAACATATACAGTATTTATAAAAAAATGATAAAACAGAAAAAAACCATCGACGAAATCTATGA
Organism: Syntrophomonas sp.; assembly: GCA_035561215.1. Classification (GTDB taxonomy): domain Bacteria; phylum Bacillota; class Syntrophomonadia; order Syntrophomonadales; family Syntrophomonadaceae; genus Syntrophomonas_B. Next base: position 4,091 of record DATMYB010000280.1, read on the forward strand.
CAAGATCGCTATTCGGGTAATCGTCGACCATGTGCGCGATTGTTACGGTGTACTGGGCATCATTCATACCATCTGGAAGCCTCTGCCGGGGCGGTTCAAGGATTATATCGCCACCCCCAAACCCAATATGTATCAGTCCCTGCACACCACTTTGATAGGCCAGGGCGGGGAGCCTTTCGAAGTGCAGATCAAGACATGGGAAATGCACCAAACGGCCGAATACGGCATTGCCGCCCACTGGAAATACAAGGAGGGCATAACCGGAGAAAAGGACAAGAAATTCGATGAAAAACTGGCCTGGCTACGGCAGATCATGGAGTGGCAGCAGGATATCAAGGATACCGGCGAATTCATGGAATCGCTGAAAATAGATCTGTTTGAAGATACCGTATTTGTTTTCACTCCCAAGGGGGCCATATTCGAATTGCCCAAAGGTTCCTGTCCGGTTGACTTCGCTTACCGGGTCCACACCGAAGTGGGCCATAAATGTATCGGCGCCAAAGTGAACGGCCGCATTGTACCGCTGGATTTTCAACTCTCCAACGGCGATATCGTGGAAATACTTACTTCCAAACAGTCAAACGGGCCCACCGCCGACTGGCTGAATTTTGTCAAAACTTCTTCCGCCCGCGGGCGGATCAAACATTGGTTTAAGCGAGAAAAACGTGAAGAAAATATTCTTAAGGGACATGATGCGCTGGAACTGGAGCTGAAGAAAAAACATCTCGATCCGCGTGAATTGATGAAAGAACCCAAAATGTTGGAAGTTGCAGCGCGTTTTTCCCTGAACAAGGTTGACGACCTTTACGCTGCGCTGGGTGACAACAGTATCACCGTAAATCAGGTCGTCAATAAAATAAAGGAAATGTTTTTCCAGGATATTCAGTTGGATGACGTGTTGAGTGTGCCGCAAACGACTGGTATTCACAAAGATCGCGATACGTCTTCTTTGAAAATTAAAGGCGTGGACGATGTAGTCATAAAGCTGGCCCATTGCTGCAACCCGTTGCCCGGAGACCAGGTGCTGGGTTACATCACCCGCGGCCGGGGCGTATCGGTACATCGCCGGGACTGTCCCAATCTGCTCAACCATCTGCACACGGAAAAAGACCGGATAATGGAAGTGGAATGGGCCACGGAAAGCGGTGTTTACGTGGTGGAACTGGAGGTCAAGGCCATGGATCGTCCCCGTCTTACCACCGACGTAATGAATGTAATCGCCGACACCAGGGTGCAGATCAATTCGGTTTATTCCCGGGTCACCCGCAACGGACTGGCGTTGATCAATCTTAAATTGGAAGTCGTGGATATGAATCATCTGACCGCGGTAAAACAACGCATTCAGAAGGTAAAAGACGTAATTGAGGTAAGGCGGGTTTTGCCGGGAGAAACCAGGGGTGAGTAAATGAGAGCCGTAGTACAGAAATGTTTGCGCAGCAGCGTGGTGGTTGACGGCGTTGAAATTTCCGCTATCGGGCCGGGACTTATGGTACTGCTGGCGGTTAAAAAAGGGGATGACCAAAAAGCCGCCGAATATATCATGGATAAAATCATTAATTTGCGCATATTTGAAGATAAGCAAGGAAAAATGAATCTATCATTATTGGATACGGCGGGAGAGCTGATGCTGGTCAGTCAGTTTACCCTCTGTGGAGATGCCCGCAAAGGCCGGCGTCCCAGCTTCATTGAGGCGGAAGATCCCGAGGTTGCCAGGGAGTTGTTCACATACTGCGTTGAATGGGGCAGAGCCAGGGATATCCGGGTGGAAACCGGCGTATTTGCCGCCCACATGCAGGTAAACCTATGCAACGACGGTCCTTGCACCATCTTGCTGGATAGCGAAAAAACATTTTAGGAGGGAATTGGGATTGATACTTAAAGGTTTGGAAATCAGCAGCATGGGGGAAAATTGTTATATTATCGGCTGCGAGGAGACCCGGGAAGCGGCGGTAATCGATCCGGGGGGAAACCCACGGGCGATTGTCAATTTATTGAACGAAAATGATCTGAAGGCCGTTTATATTATCAATACACATGGACATATCGATCATATAGGCGGTAACAAAGGCGTTAAAGACGCCACCGGCGCCAAGATCCTGATCCATCCCGGCGATGCCAAAATGCTGGTCAACCCGGCTTCTAATTTCTCCTATTTGTTTGGCAATAAAGTGGTCAGTCCGGCCGCCGATCAACTTTTAAATGAAGGAGACATCATTAAAATCGGTACAACGGTCGAACTGGAAGTGATCCATACCCCTGGACACAGTCCCGGCGGCATTTGCCTGAAAACCGGCAAGATTATATTCGTGGGGGACACCCTTTTTCAGGGTTCCATCGGTCGGACCGATTTCCCCGGCGGCTCTTACAAGCAGTTGATTCAAATGATAAAGGAAAAACTTCTTTGTTATGAGGATGACGTGGTTTGTTATCCGGGTCACGGACCGGCCACGACCATAGGTTTTGAAAGAGAAAACAATCCCTTTTTACAGAATTAAAGCGTGATTTCCCTGCAAAAACTTGACTTAATCAGGTTGCATGTATAAACATGGAGGAGCACTTGGCGCCGCATGGGAACACTAGGTGTTTCCCATGCGGAGTCTGGCGACGGAAGTTTATGCATTCAACTATCGAATTATAATTTTGGGCAGTGGAATTATGCGACAAGTAGTCTGTAACATCTAAAAGTTTATTTTATCCGGCGAGAAAAATTCTTGCAGAGGAAGGGGTCGTCGATCATAATACTGGACGTATTGCGAGCGACGACAACGCATCCCTGCGGAAATTTAGCCGGCGGGAATTAAAGTTTTAGGTGTTACAGACTACTATTGTCAGGGACGCAGCTTTCCTGACACTTTTTTATTGGGGGCGGAATTCATGATACTGGCCTTGGAATTGCAGCCGCCGGAGTTTTACGCTAACGTTCACGAACTGATTCGCCTGTGCTTTCCCGATTATCAAATCTTCCCGGGTGAGTCCACCGAGGCCGAAGTCAGTTTCCGCATTTGCCGCTGGGAGGCCGACCATCATCTTGGTCTCAGCGCCTGCCTGCGGCAGGGTATGCAGGTTACGGAGGCAGAGTGCGAGTACAGGCTGGATTCCGGCGGGGAGAGAAAAAACGAAATTCGACGGCTGACGCGGGTTTTCGTCTATCAGCTGCTCTGCCGGCATCTGGGCAAAAACATCAATCCCTACGGTATCCTCACCGGAGTCAGACCTTTGAAACTGTTGCACCGCTGGTTTGACCGGGGCGACAGCATTGAGGAAATATTGGCACGGCTGGAAGATGAGTATTGCATGCAACCCGAAGTTGCCCGGCGATTGGCGCAGATTGCCGTCAATAATCGGCCTTTCCTGCACTCGCCCCAGGCAGCCCCAAAGAAGATCAGCATCTATATTGGGATACCTTTTTGTCCGAGCCAGTGCAGTTACTGCTCATTTCCAGGGGCGATACTGACCGACTACCGGCAACAAATAAAGCCGTTTCTAGCGGCTCTGCGCCAGGAGATCGAAACTATCGGCACCTGTGCGGATGAGCTGGGACTGGAGGCGGAGAGTATCTATTGGGGCGGAGGCACCCCCAGCATTTTGGCGGCTGATGATCTGGAGGAATTGTTCTTGCTGTTACAGCAATATCATATGACGGCCGTGGTTCAAGAGACGACTTTCGAGGCCGGCCGGCCGGATACCCTTTCGCTGGAAAAGCTGAAACTGCTGCGACAGCTGGGGGTTGATCGCGTCTGTATCAATCCCCAGACCATGCAGGATCAAACTCTGGCCCTTATTCAGCGCAGCCACAGGAGCAGCGATATCGTGAACGCGGTAGGACTGGCACGGGAGGCGGGCATTCCTGCCGTCAACATGGATCTGATCGTGGGTTTGCCCGAAGAAAACCGGGAGCAGTACGGCGATACGCTGGCTCAGGTGCTGGCCCTAAAGCCGGAAAATATAACCGTGCACAGTTTGGCGGTAAAGAGAGGCTCTCGACTGGATGCGGCCCAGGGGAAAAACCGGCTGCAGGATGCTGCCGCGGAAGTGTGGGCGGGGCTGGAGTATATGCGGCTGATGCTACAGGACCAAGGATACCTTCCTTATTATCTCTACCGGCAGAAATACATGACCGCCAACGTAGAAAATGTGGGGTATGCGTTGCCGGGCAGCTTTTGCCGCTACAATATCCAGATGATGGAGGAGCGGCAGACGATTATCGGCCTGGGCGGAGGTGCCGGCAGCAAATTTGTCGATCCGTCTGATTGGAGCTTGAGCAATTTGCATTCGCCCAAGGATCCGCTGGCTTATAGCCAGCATCTGCCAGAACTGCTGGCCCGCAAAGTTGACAAGCTAAAGGCCTTAAATTAGAATTATCCACAGAATAGTTGGTTGGAGGAAGGTTGAATGCAGGTAAAAGCCCCTAGGGGCACATACGATATTATGCCGGATGACATCTACAAATGGCACCGGATGGAAAAGATCATTCGGCAGACCGCCGAGACTTTCGGATACACCGAAATAAGGACTCCTATATTCGAACATACGGAACTGTTTGAGCGGGGAGTCGGCGATACTACCGATATTGTCAGCAAGGAAATGTATACTTTCCAGGATCGCTCGAATCGTAGCCTGACCTTGAGGCCGGAAAATACCGCCTCCTGTGTGCGGGCTTTTATTGAGCATAGCGTGGCTGGAGGAGTGTTGCCGATAAAATGGTATTATATGGGACCCATGTTTCGCTATGACCGGCCTCAGGCCGGGAGATACCGGCAATTTCACCAGTTCGGAGTGGAAACCTTCGGCAGCAATAACCCGGCCATTGATGCCGAGGTCATCAGCCTGGCCCTTGCTATTTTGGCCAGCCTGGGTTTGCAGGAATACGAGCTGCATCTGAATTCAGTGGGTTGTCCCAAGTGCCGGGAGGTTTACCGGCAAAAGCTGATCGAACATATCCGCCCTCTGCAGGACAAACTCTGCGACGATTGCCGGAATCGCTTTGAAAAAAATCCGCTGCGGGTGCTGGATTGTAAATCCGCCGCTTGTCAGGAAGCCATTGCCGGTTTTCCTGTTTTGTCCGATTACCTTTGCTCCGACTGTCGTGAGCATTACGGCCGGGTGCGCGGCTTGCTGTCAAATGAAGGGATCGCATATATACATGACGATCAATTGGTGCGGGGATTAGACTATTATACCAACACCGCTTTTGAGGTTATGATTCCGGAGATCGGGGCCCAGAGCGCAGTTGCAGGAGGCGGACGCTACAACGGGCTGGTTAAGGAATGTGGCGGTCCGGATATGCCCGGAATCGGTTTTGCCATGGGCATGGAGCGGCTGCTGCTGGCTTTGGACAGCTTGCCATCGGGGGGTGACCACCGGCCGCAGTTGGATGTGTTTCTGGCCCTGCTGAATGAACGATATGAGCAGCAAGCCGCCGATATTCTCAGCGGGTTGCGCTGCGCCGGCATTAGAACGGATCGGGATTACAACGGCCGCAGCGCCAAAGCGCAAATGAAATACGCGGACAAGTTAGGGGCGCGTCTGGTGCTCCTGCTAGGCGAGGACGAGGCCCAGCGCGGGGTGCTGACCATACGGGACATGCAAACCCGGCAGCAAAGCGAAGTCGACGCCAAAGTGCTGATTGCCGCCGTTAAAGCGATTCTTGAATAGAGTGGGAGGATATTGGCATCATGAAAAGGACTCATAGCGCAACCGAACTAACCCTGGAAAATGTCGGAGAAGAAGTCGTTCTGAACGGATGGGTGAACAGCCGCAGAGATCACGGCGGCTTGATTTTTATAGATCTCCGGGATCGTTCCGGATTGATTCAAATCGTATTTAACCCGGAAATGGACAAGCAGGCTTTTCATTTGGCCGAGACGGTCAGAAACGAATACGTGGTGGCCTGCCGGGGAACAGTGGTGGCTCGTTCGGAAGCAACCATCAATCCCAACCTGGAAACCGGACATATAGAGGTTCGCATAGCGGCCATGGAAGTGCTGAATACCGCTAAAACTCCGCCCTTTTATATTGAAGACGGGATCGACGTGGATGAAACGCTGCGCATGCGTTATCGTTATCTGGATTTGCGCCGACCGGAAATGCGGGATAATCTGATCTTGCGTCATAAAGTGGTCAGTACCATGCGGAAATTCCTGGATCAGCAAGGATTTATCGAAATAGAAACGCCGATGCTGGGCCGCAGCACCCCTGAAGGCGCTCGTGACTATCTGGTGCCCAGTCGTATTCATCCTGGAGAATTTTACGCTTTGCCCCAGTCGCCCCAACAATTTAAGCAAATGCTGATGGTGGCCGGGATGGAAAAATATTTTCAGATTGCTCGCTGTTTTCGTGATGAAGATTTGCGCGCCGACCGTCAGCCGGAGTTTACCCAGTTGGATATGGAAATGTCCTTTATCGATGAAGAAGATATGTTTGCCTTAATTGAGTCCCTGATGCAAGAATTATTCAAGGTGTCCAACGGGGTTGAACTGTCCGTGCCTTTCCCGCGGATAACTTATGATGAGGCCATGCTCAAGTATGGCAGCGACCAGCCCGAACTGCGCTTTGGCTGGGAAATAAAAGATATAACCGATTTGGTTCGGGAAGTGGAGTTCAAGGTTTTCTCCGGCGCCATCGCCGCCGGTGGAGTTGTACGGGCCCTCAACGCCAAAGGCTGCGGCGCTGCTTTGGCTCGCAGGGAAATCGATGATCTGGGCAAGACGGCAGTAACGTTGGGGGCCAAGGGATTGGCCTGGATCAACGTAGCCGAAAACGAATTGAAATCGCCCATCACCAAATTTTTTACCGATGAACAGATTCAGGTGGTTTTAAAAGCCCTGGAAGCGGAACCGGGGGACTTGTTGTTGTTCGGCGCCGACCAGACCGAAGTTGTAGCTAAAGTGCTGGGAACCTTGCGGCTGGAACTGGGCAGAAGATTGAAGCTGTGTGACGAAAATGCCCTGGCTTTTGCCTGGATAGTGGATTTTCCGCTGCTGGAGTACGATCAGGAAGAAAATCGCTACACGGCGGTTCATCATATGTTTACCTCGCCGCGGCCGGAGGATATCCCCTTGCTGGATACGGATCCTTTAGAGGTGAGAGCCCGTGCCTACGACTTGATTCTGAACGGGATCGAGTTGGGCGGCGGCAGCATCAGAATCCACCGCCGGGATTGGCAGGAAAAGATATTCAGTTTGGTGGGCATGAGCCTGGACGAGGCCAAGGACAAATTCGGCTTTATGCTGGAAGCCTTTGAATTCGGCACTCCTCCTCACGGCGGGGTGGCCTTCGGAGTTGATCGCATGATCATGCTGATGGCCCGCCGTGATAGTATCAGAGATGTTATCGCTTTCCCCAAAACCCAAAGCGCCGCCTGTCTGATGACCGACGCTCCATCGTCGGTAAGCTCCAGGCAGTTGCGGGAATTATCTCTCAAAATCAGAGATAAATAACATACCAGCATCATAAGAATGATATTGATCTGTGCTGCGCAGCCAGTAAAATATTGGATAAGCCGTACATTGAAGCGCCATGTCCTTTGTGATATACTGGCGTTAGAAATAAATGAGAAATAAAAATAACCCTGCTGCGTGCGTGATTAGCCGTATAGTTTTTGCCAACACAAAAACTTCGGGAGTCCGTACTTCGCTTCTGTATTGTACGCCCAATATCTTGGGACACGTGAAGGAAGCGGGAGGACACCCACCTGCTTTGCAGGTTAAAACTCGCGGCACCACGGCTCGGTGGGGTTTTTGTA
>DATMYB010000281.1:0-4637 GCA_035561215.1 Syntrophomonas sp.
GTCTGTTATATCTAATCCTCAACGCATACAATTGCATCGACAGGGCAGCTTTCGCTGCATAAGCCGCAGGAAATACACAATTCGGGGGTTATTCTGTATACACCGATGGGGCTTATGGCTCCAACCGGACACACATCCGGACACAAGCCACAACTGGAACATTTCTCTTCCACTATAACGTACATAATTGTTTTTCCTCCTGTGTTTACAATAAAGATGCGATTAAATTCTTCTGAATATTGTTGGTACCTTCAATGGTGGAAAGCACCCGGGCGTCCCGCACCAGCCGTTCTATAAAAGAATCTTTTTCAAAAGCCCGGGCGCCTATGATGTCGGATGCCATAGCAGTCACCTGCTGGGCATAAGTGCTGGCGGTAACTTTAGCCATAGCGGAAGGAACGGTATAATCTCCGCCCTGGTCGATGAGCCAGGAGGCTTTCCAAGTCATTAAACGCGCCAGTTCAATTTTGGTGGCCATATCCGCCAACATATGAGCTATCACCTGATGATTGCCGATGCTGATGCCATTCTGCAGTCGGTTATCGGCAAATTCACGGGCCAGTTCATAAGCCGCTCGCGCAATTCCTACCGAAGTCGCTCCCACCAAAGCGCGGCCTAAATCCAAGGTTTGTCCCATCAGCAGATAACCGCTGCAGATTTCCTGTTCCTTAATAATCAGATCGTAGGGCAAATTGACGTTTTCGAAGCTTATGGACGCGGTCTGGGCATAATCCAAAGTAGACAGGCTATGGGCAGGGCCGACGGTACAGCCCGGAGTCCCGGTGGGAACAATAAAAGCACGCATGGAATTCTTTTTGTTGTCATTGTCGGTAAAGGCAAACAGCAGGATAAAGCTGGCCAAAGGAGCATTGAGCACGTAATCTTTTTTACCGTTGATCACATAACCCCAAGGTCGCTTGTCGGCATTGGTAGTCATGTTGCTGATATCCGAACCGCCGGCGGGCTCAGTAAGGGCAAAGGCTGCCAAGCTGGCGTCCTTGCCGGTCAGAGCAGGCAAAAATTGCTCCTTCTGCCGCTCACTTCCGGCCAGCAGCAATGGTTCGACGGCATGCACATTGGTATCTACCACTGCCGCCAGTCCGGGGCAAAGGGCCGCAATCTCTTCCATTATGAGGGCAGTGGTAAAGTGATCCAGCCCTAACCCCCCATATTCAGCCGGTATCGTCGGACAGACCAAATTATGCTCCCCCAGGAATTTTATAAATTGCCAATCAAAAGCAGCATCTGCCGGATTATCAAGTGTTGACGAATATGGAACAATTTTTTCCCGCCCTAGTTCTTTAATGAGTTCGATGTACTCCAATTGTTTTGCGTCAAGCGATAAATCCATTCCTCATTCCCCCTTGTTCAGCTTCCACTTCAAAAACTCTGCATAAACACTAAGCGCCTGGAGGTGTTCATCCGGCAATTCATAGATATCGTTCATCAGCTTAATGAATCGTTTGTTATGCTCCTGGTCGTATTCTGTATTGTTTTCGATTTTATATTCGCGGTTGCTGCTTTCGGTGGGGGGTGATCCCCCGCCGATATTATCCACAAAGTAATCCAACGGTTTATTCAAAACAGCGGAGAGCTTTTCCAACTGCTCCAGGTAAATGTGCCGTTTGCCCTTTTCGTAATTAGACAGCGCCGATTGTGAGCAGCCAATGGCCTGGGCCAGTTCATCCTGGCTCATATCCTGCTCCTCTCTGGCAATTTGAATCTTCATCCCCAGCTCTTTGGCGTTCATCTTTTCCCCCCGCTAATATGGTATATTACAATTGTATCACATATGTAATCTATCCACCGCTTTTTCATGGTAGAGGACTTCCGCTGCATAAAGTTTGTTTATCTGCTCCTCTTGGTAGCCCAGCAGCTCGGACAGAACCTGGTAATTGTATTCTCCCAGGAATGGACCGCAGCCGCGGACATAGGCAGGGGTTTCCGACATTTTCAAGGGGCTGCCGTCCATCTTCATGAGAGCTATAAAAGGATATAACTTTTTGACGCCACCCATAGCGGGTGGTTTATTGTTTCGCTTCGCTCAACAGGCTAAAGCCTATAACTAAAATAACCCGGGGTCAGTTCAATGACCCCAGGTTATTGTTACTTCAACCGATCTACTGCAGTTTCATGATAGAGTTGTAATGACAATTCAGTATTCGACCTGCGCCAAATTAATCTTCGGTCGGAATTCTCATGCCGTAGAATGTGCGCCATACGAAGAACAGCGCAATAAGCAGGAATACAACTCCCACATAAGGGGCTACATTTCTAAATGCTTCGGAAATCGCGATTTCCATAGCCAATAAACCGAATAAAGTGGTGAACTTAATAATTGGATTCAGAGCTACTGACGAGGTATCCTTAAAGGGATCGCCTACAGTATCGCCGACAATCGTCGCTTCATGTAATGGAGTTCCTTTTTCCCTTAGATCAACTTCTACCACTTTCTTAGCATTATCCCAGCATCCGCCGGCATTTGCCATAAACACCGCCTGGAATAAACCAATGATAGCGATGGAAATCAAGTATGCCACAAAGAATGAAACCGGTTTGTTGTTACCGCCGCTGGGGGCAGACAGGAATGCAAGAGCCAGCGCAAAGGAAAATATCGCAATAAAGATATTGAACATACCCGACTGTGCATATTGGGTACAAATCTTCACAACTTCTTTGGATTTTTCCGTATTGGCTTTCACGTTGGCAGCTTCTTCAAGATTTATATTCTTTTTGATATATGCGACTGCGCGGTAAGCGCCGGTCGTAACGGCCTGAGTTGAAGCTCCGGTAAACCAGAAGATTACACAGCCTCCACACAGGAAACCCAAGATGGTGTAAGGATTAAGCAAGGTAAGAATGGTGGCCGGGTCGACCCCCAGTACATTCTTTATAACCAGGATAATAGAGAAGATCATGGTGGTTGCACCAACCACAGCGGTTCCGATCAGAACCGGTTTGGCAGTTGCCTTAAAGGTATTTCCGGCTCCATCGTTGGCTTCCAGGTAATATTTGCCCTGTTCAAAATCAGGTTTAAAGCCGAAATCCTTTTCAATGCTTTTAGCGATATTCGGGACTTCTTCAATCATTGATAATTCATAAACTGATTGCGCATTATCTGTAACCGGTCCATAACTGTCAACCGCAATGGTGACTGGTCCCATACCCAGCATGCCAAAGGCCACCAGACCAAAAGCAAAGATGGAGGAGTAACTCATGATATCAACTGGGATCGGCATACTTATCGTATAAGCACCAAACATGATCGCTACAAAAACCATACCGATCCAGAATGCGCTGAAATTACCCGCAACCAGACCTGATAGGATATTCAAGGAAGATCCGCCTTCACGAGAGGCTTTCACGACTTCCAGAACATGCTTGGACTTGGGGCTGGTAAATATTTTGACAAACTCAGGAATCAGAGCCGCAACCAAGGTGCCTAAACTGATAATAGACGCAAGTGTAACCCAGAACGGGGTCAACGCTGTCGCTGCATCTGCACCAGGCCCCACTAGGTAATAAGTAAGCGTAAAGGTTACAATAATGGAAATGATGGACGTAATCCAGACCAAACTGGTAAGCGGCGCTTCGAAGTCAAAGTCATCTGCATTGCCGTATTTAGCCTGGCTGAATATCCGATTGATATAGAAAGAAACAACTGAGGTAATAACCATTAAAACTCGAATGGTAAATATCCAGGCCAGCAAAGTTGTTTGCAGGGCCGGCGCTACAGCTAAAACGATAAATGTTACCATAGCCACGCCAGTTACACCATATGTTTCAAATCCATCCGCAGTCGGGCCTATGCTGTCACCGGCATTGTCACCGGTACAGTCAGCAATAACACCAGGATTACGGGGATCGTCTTCTTTGATCCCAAAAACGATTTTCATCAGATCAGCACCGATGTCAGCAATTTTCGTAAATATACCACCGGCTATACGCAGAGCACTGGCCCCCAGAGATTCACCAATAGCAAATCCGATAAAGCTGGCTCCTGCCAGTTCACGAGGCACAAAGAGCAGAATGATCAGCATCATGATCAGTTCAACGCAAACCAGCAACACTCCAACACTCATACCTGCATCCAGGGCAATATTCAAAAGCTTGAGCGGTTTTCTTTCCAAAGAAGTAAAGGCTACGCGGCCATTAGCCAGAGTATTGATACGGATGCCGTACCAAGCTACACTATAGGAGCCAAGAATTCCTATTACGCTCCACATTAGGATGAACAGCACATTGCCGATCGGCATCTGCTGCAAAAAGCCAAAGTAAAAGGCTATACATATGCCAATAATGACAAATAATAAAGCCAGGAATTTACCCTGCTGAATCAGATAAGTCTTACAGGTCTCATATATGGTTTGGGATACATCCAGCATGACCTGATGAGCGTTAATCTTTTGCACCTTCTTGAACTGATAAAAGCCAAATAGCATACCCAGGATACATACCCCAATACCCCATAACAACAAACTGTTTTGATTCGCACTTAAACTGGGGATCTTAAGATTTGCTTCACTAGCTGCCGCTATGGCAGGATAAAGCAGTGTGATAACAAAGCCCAGCAGCCCACTCAACATTGACTTCACCACTTTGTTGTTCATTAGAAACTCCATTTAGCAGTTCACATC
>DATMYB010000282.1:0-5224 GCA_035561215.1 Syntrophomonas sp.
ATAACAAAATTTTTTGTATTGTCATAACCACCCGGTCAGCGGGTGGTTATGGTTTTTCTGGGCAATCCGTTTTCATCGCAGCAACGGCATGGATAATCGCTGACGGCGTCACCATGGACAAGCACCAGTTCTGGCCGCTCCACATATATTGCTAATAATTCCGCATAAATTCACGACTATCCGGAGGAGGTTTAAGTGTGAGTTCAGTTCTGTCAGGCTTGAAAATCGCGGTATTAGGAGGCGATGAACGCGAACTGATCCTGGTAAATGAACTGGTGCGCATGGGCGCGACCGTAGTAGTGTGTGGCTTCCCGAGAGAAATGGTAGGCCATGGAGCTTTCGCCCTTAATAATTTGGAAGAAGCCTGCAAAGGAGCTGAAGTGGTTATTCTGCCGCTGCCAGGTACCAGTCAGGAGGGGGTCGTTCGGGCAGTTTATTCCGACCAGGAAATAAGATTGACTGAGAAGGCGATTTCAGTCCTGTCTCCGCAGGCATTGATAATCATCGGCACGGCCCGTGATTTTCTGAAAGATTGGGTCAAGCAAAAAAATTTGAATTTAATGGAGGTTGCCGAAATCGACGAGATCGCCATTTTGAATTCGATTCCGACGGCGGAAGGGGCGATACAAATCGCGATGGAGGAAACCAATTTCACCATCCACGGCAGCAAAAGCTGTATTATCGGCTTTGGCAGAGTAGGCGTAACCATGGCCAGGACTTTGAAAGCGCTTGGTTCGGAGGTAACGGTGGTAGGCAGGAATCAAGGGCAATTGGCCAGGGCCTATGAAATGGGCTGCCGGCGGGCGGAACTGAGCGAGTTGCAGGAAATCATGCATACTGCGGATTTGGCCTTCAACACGGTGCCGGAAATGATGCTGGACCGGACCGTCCTGAAATATGCCAATCCGGATGTTGTGATCATCGATTTGGCCACCCAACCGGGGGGAACCGATTTTGAAGCGGCCAACCACTATGGTTTAAAAGCTATCCTGGCGCCGGGACTGCCGGGCAAAGTGGCTCCGCTCTCGGCCGGAAGGGTGTTAGCCAGCATTATACCGGGTTTGATTATTAAGGAACTCGTTAAAATTGAACAAGCGTCTGCTTATGCGTGACTGGAGGTGAAAACGTGCAACATGCCCGCCTGGAAGGAGTAAGAGTAGGGGTTGTATTAACGGGTTCCCACTGTACGATGGCGGAGACTCTGCCCATGATTCAGCTTTTGAAAACAGAAGGCGCGGAGATATATCCCATTTTATCGTATTCTGTGGATGCTACTGACAATCGTTTTTATCGGACCGACAACTTGAAGTTGGATCTAAAAAGAATCACCGCCCATGCGGCGATCAACTCCATCGTGGGGGCGGAGCCCATCGGACCGCAGAAATTGCTGGATGTGGTAGTAGTCGTTCCGGCTACCGGCAATACGATTGCCAAACTGGCTAACGGAATCGTCGATACTCCGGCTTTGATGGCAATCAAGGCCCACCTACGCAACCAGCGTCCGGTAGTGATTGCGGTAGCTACCAATGACGCCCTCGGAATCAATGCCAAAAATATCGGTCTTTTGCTGAATATGAAGAATATTTATTTTGTTCCGTTCCGTCAAGACGATCCGGTTAATAAAGCCAATTCAGTAGTTGCCAAGCTTGATCTGCTCCTTGATACAACCGTGTGCGCCCTGCAGGGAAAACAAATTCAGCCGGTAATGCTGGGACCGCCGTAATAAATTGTAGTTATTAAATCGATTGTGGTAGAATACAAGATAAATTATAAGCAAGGTATGCAGTAAAATGGGAGGTATTCAAATTGGGATCAGGGGTCAGATTAGCAATAGTAGGCGCAACCGGAGCAGTAGGACAGGAAATGCTCAAGGTGCTGGAGGAAAGAAATTTTAATGTCAAAGACTTGATCTGTCTGGCAGACCCGCGTGAAGCCGGGACTAAAATAAATTTTAAGGGTGAGACCTTTACCGTGCAGGCAGCCGGGCCGGAACAATTCCGCAAGTCCGATCTGGCCTTGTTTGCCGTCGGCACGGACGTGAGCAAGGCGCTGGCTGGCATGGCGGTCGAAAACGACTGCGTAGTTATTGACAACAGCTATGCGTTCAGGATGGATGAATCGGTGCCGCTGGTGGTACCGGAAGTCAATCCCGAAGATACAGATTGGCACCAGGGAATCATTGCCAATCCCAACTGTTCCACGATTATTATGGTGGTGGCGATCAATCCGATCCATAAAGCGGCAGGATTGAAAAGAGTGGTAGTTTCAACTTACCAGGCGGTTTCCGGCGCAGGTATTGCCGGGCTCCACGAATTGGAAGCGGCCAGTCGCAGCTACCTCCAGGGCGATGAGGTTGTTCCGGAAGTATTTCAATATCCTATCGCCTTCAATTTGATTCCCCATATCGATACCTTTGAGGAACAGGGATATACGCGGGAAGAAATGAAAATGGTTCATGAGACCCGCAAAATCATGCATGCACCCGAATTGAAAATTGCGGCCACCACCGTCAGAGTGCCGGTGTTTAGAAGTCATTCGGAGTCTATCAATCTGGAGACAGAGCAGCCGCTGCTTCCCGACGAGGCCAGGAACATACTGGCACAGGCGCCGGGAGTGATCGTTCAGGATGATCCCGCCAACCAGGTTTATCCGATGCCGCTGTACAGCTCCAACACCGACGAGGTATACGTAGGCAGGATCAGAAAAGATTTGAGCGTTGACAACGGGCTGGTTCTATGGGTAGCCGCCGATCAGATCAGGAAAGGCGCTGCCACCAATGCGATTCAAATCGCTGAAATCCTGTTGAATAAAAACCTGATTTAGGATGGTGTAAGGTTTGAGAATAATCGTTCAGAAATTCGGGGGCACTTCCCTGGCGACACCGGAATTGCGCTCCCGGGTATGTGACATTGTAGCTTCCACACGCGATGAAGGCATAGGTATGGTAGTGGTGGTATCGGCTATGGGCAGAAATAACGACGCCTATGCCACCGATACCTTCATCAATTTGATGAAAACCGCCACCCCGTCTCCGCCGCCAAGGGAGATGGATATTCTGATGTCCTGTGGAGAAACTATTTCCGGGGTGCTTTTGACCGGTCAATTCTGTGCCCGGGGTATACCGGCGGTGTTTTTAAACGGAGAAAAGGCCGGTATCGTCACCGACGGTAATTTCGGCAACGCCCATATCTTATATGTTGATCCTAAAAAGATATTGGAACATCTCGAGACCGGCAAAGTGGTGGTAGTGGCAGGATTCCAGGGAGCGGATGAAAACGGCGAGCTTACCACCTTGGGCAGAGGCGGCAGTGATACCACCGCCAGTGCACTGGGAGTTGCTCTGAATGCCGAATATATAGATATATTTACCGATGTTGAAGGGGTAATGACTGCCGATCCGCGTATCGTCAAAGATGCCCGGCTGTTGGATGCCATCACCTACAACGAAATATGCCAGTTGGCCCGGGAAGGGGCCAAGGTCGTTCATCCCCGCGCCATTGAGATTGCCATGCAGAAAAACATACCGCTGCGGGTCAGATGTACATTTACTGATTCCCTGGGAACCGTAGTGGCCAACCAGATGCCGGGAGCGGATAACCGTATGCGTATCATTTCTGATCGGCTTATAACCGGAATAACGTATACCTCCAATATTGCCCAAATCAGGATAAACACCGGCGATCTTTCCGATCCGCGGGGAATTGAACTGAAGGTATTCAAAGCCCTGGCGCTGGCTGATATCAGTGTTGATTTTATTACCGTACATCCGGAAAGCATCCGCTTCACGGTTAATCTTGAACAAGCCGGCAAGGCCCAGGCAGTGCTCAATAATTTGGATATCGTGCCCGAAATAGAAAAGAGCTGCGCCAAAGTGGCCATCGTGGGGGCGGCCATGACCGGTATCCCCGGCGTTATGTCCAAGGTGGTGGAAGCCCTGACGGAAAACGATATCAATATCTTACAGTCAGGGGACTCTTATACCAATATTTGGTGCCTGGTCAAACGGGAGCACATGGAAAAAGCGGTGCAGGCGCTCCACGATAAATTTGAATTGGGATGTAAATAATAGTAGTCTGTTAGACCTAAAACTTTCATTCCCGCCGGCTAAATTTCCGCAGGGCTGTGTTGTCGTCGATCGCAATACATCCAGTATTGCTCATTCCTCCGCCTTGCCCTGCAAAAATTTTTCTCGGCGGATAAAATAAACTTTTAGATCTAACAGACTACTAGAAGGGCGGTGATTATATGTCGGGATTAAAACTTATTACCGCAATGGTCACACCTTATGACGACAAACTGGAAGTGGATTATGAAAGGGCAGCTGTTCTGGCGTGCTATCTGGCGGCCAACGGCAGCAACGGCCTGGTGGTAAGCGGAACCACCGGTGAGTCTCCGGTGCTCAGCCGCCAGGAAAAAATACAACTGTTTTCAACGGTGAAGCAGGCGGTGGGAGCAGTGACGGAAGTATGGGCCGGTACCGGCTCATATAATACCAGAGAATCCATAGACTTAAGCCGGGAAGCGGAACAAGCCGGCGCCGACGGGCTGTTGCTGGTCAGCCCTTATTACAGCAAACCTACTCAGGAAGGATTATACCAGCACTTCAAAGCCATCGCGGAAAGTGTTTCCATACCGGTTATGCTTTATAATATTCCGGGACGCACCGGGGTGGAATTACTGCCGGATACGGTGATCAGACTGGCGGAAGTTGAAAATATTACTGCGATCAAAGAAGCCAGCCGCAATCTGGATCAGGTATCCCAACTGAAAGCGGCTTTAGGTGATCGCCTGACCGTATTATCAGGGGATGATTCCATGACCTTGCCGATGCTTGCCATCGGCGGCAGCGGAGTGGTCAGTATAGCTTCCCATATCGTTGGTAACGAAATCAGATCGATGCTGGATGCTTTTGCGGAGGGTGACAATGCCAAAGCCGCAGCCATGCACCAGTACCTTTTCCCCATGTTCAAAGGCTTGTTCGTCACCACCAATCCGATTCCGGTCAAGGAAGCTATGAATCTACTGGGAATGAAAGTGGGGGGATTCCGGTTGCCCTTGTGCCATGCCGGGCAGCAGGAATTGGAATCGGTTAGGAGTTTGCTCCAACATTACCGGCTTATATAGATAACCGGTTTGATTCATTTTGATTCCACTGCAAAAATTTATCATTCGTTCGTTGAATGTATAAACATGATCAAATCAGGTTTTTTCAGCAGAATCAATT
>DATMYB010000283.1:0-9721 GCA_035561215.1 Syntrophomonas sp.
CGTTTTGATTGCCGCAATCCCAACAGACAAACGAATCAATTCATACGCAAATAGTTTTTAAAAAGAAGGAATTTTGGAAGTTTTTGCGAATAAAATTTAACAAACTGGTCTGACCACCAGGACGTTCAGACATTAGAAAGCAAAGCCGGTGTAGATGACGACAGGAAAGCAGTAATCCGATAACATTGGACGGCGGTCTGTAATATTTAACAATTCACTATCCGCTGAGAAACTTCAAGACGGAGAAATGACCAATTTGGGGCAAATTGCGATGACGGGAAATTGACGGCGGAAATAAAAATTTTAGAGATTATAGACTACCGGGATAATATGATCTTGACGATACCAGGAAGAATGGAGGAGTACCTATGTTGGAATTACGAATTAACGGCTTTGGCGGACAGGGCTCGGTTACCCTGGCTCATTTATTGGCCCAGGCCGCGCTGGAAAATGGCGAATATGGGCAGGCCCTGCCTTTTTTCGGAGTGGAACGCCGCGGGGCACCGGTGCGGGCGGCCGTACGCATGTCCCCCACCACCATCCACGCCCATAGTCAATGCGAACTGCCGGATTATGTGGTAGTCATGAGCGAAAAGCTGACCGGGGCGGCAGTCAGTGAAGGCATTACGGAAATCGGTACGGTGATTATCAACGCACCTTCCGCCGCCGCTGTGAAAAATCATCCTACCTGGCAGGTGGACGCTGAGGCCATCGCCCGCGAGGCCGGTTTGTTTTCCGCCGACGGTCCCTTCATTAATATTCCTCTGTTTGGCGCCGTGTGCCGGGTGCTTAACATCTCGCAAAATATTATGGAACAAACCATCCTTAATAAATGGGGAGATAGCGGCGAGCGCAATCTAAGCGCCGCGGGCAAGGCTTATAATGCCGTAACGCAGATCGGGATATAGCGCTTATTGCTTATATTGAAGCAGGGAAAGGAATGGAGAGACAAATGCAAGCTGTTACGAAAGCCTACCGGCCCATTTCCTGGCCGCTGAAAGGAGCTGGCGGCGACACCGGTTCCTGGCGGGCACACCGTCCGGTAGTCGACCTGCAAAAATGCAGCAAATGCCAATTTTGTTGGGTATATTGCCCGGAAGCAGTCATTGATCGTTATGAAATTACCATTGATTACCGTTACTGCAAAGGCTGCGGCGTGTGCGCCACCGAATGCCCCACCGGAGCAATCCGCATGGAAAAGGAGGCGTAGCCGTTGAAAGCATCGCAGGTTATCATGGATACCGGCGCCCATGCCGCCGCCCTGGCGGTAAAGAGCGCCCGGGTGGACGTAGTCCCCGGCTATCCCATCACCCCCCAGACCAGCATTATGGAAGCGGTGGCCGCCATGGTCGAAAATGGCGAATTGTATGCCCGCTTCATTCCGGTGGAAGGCGAACATAGCGCCATGGCTGCCGCCGTAGCTGCTGCCGCTGCCGGCGCCCGTGTTTTCACCGCCACCTCGGCCAACGGTCTTTTGTATATGCACGAAGTTTTACATATGGCTTCCGGCGGACGCCTGCCGGTGGTAATGTGTAACGTCAACCGCGGTATTTTTGCTCCCTGGACCCTGTGGGCGGATCATCAGGATTCCTTCGCCCAGCGGGACACCGGCTGGATCCAATATCACTGCTCCTCCAACCAGGAAGTGTTCAACACGATTCTGCAGGCCTTCCGCGTGGCCGAACAAATCAACATCCCGGTAATGGTAAACTTCGACGGCTTTGCCATCTCCCATTGTCTGATGCCCCTGACCCTGCCTCCCCAGGAGGATATCGACCGTTTTCTGCCGCCCCACCAGCCGGAGTGGAGGCTGGACCCGGCTCATCCTTCTTCCTTCAGCAATGTGACCAATGCGGCTGAATACGCTCCCTTCCGCCGGATGTTATCCGATGATATCATGGCCTCCATTCCGCTGGTAAAGCAGGCAGCCCAGGAATACAGAGATATCACCGGTATGTGGGACGGCGACACCATCGATACTTATCGGCTGGAAGACGCCGAAGTGGTAGCTTTTGCCGTCAACAGCATGGCGGCTGAATTGCGGCTCTCCATCGATATCCTGCGGGAACAGGGTATCAAAGCCGGGCTGCTGCGTCCCCGTCTGTACCTGCCTTTCCCGGCCGAAGATATTATAAACGCCCTGCCGAAAAATGCGCAGGTGATGGTACTGGATCGCAATTATAACTTCGGTCATCCCGGCGGCATTCTGGCGGCCGAATTGAAAAGCGCACTCTTTGGACGGCGCAGCGACCTTGTAGTTAAAAACCGGGTAATGGGCATCGGCGGCATTGATCTAACCCGCCGTTTTATGGCCGATGAAATCCGCGCCATGATAGATGAATAAAAAGACAGTATAAACGCATAGACCGTGAAAGGAATGAATTGGATATGGCCACCAACATTAAGCAATTCCCGGATATAGAGCAAGTTTTAAGCGGCAACGGCGCCTGCGGCGGCTGTCCCGCCACCATGGCGCTGCGCATCGTCGGCAAAGCTTTGGGGCCGAACGCCATCATGCTGCTAACCCCATCCTGTTCGGTAGCCAGCATGGGTATGACTCCCAAGCTGGGTTACAATTGGCCTTGCATTAATATTTGTTTTGCCACCGCCGGTTCATCGGCCTCCGGGATTACCCACGCAGTTGAGATATTACGGGAAAAAGGCCGCCTTCAGGGTGAACTGCCCACGGTATTCAGCTGGGTGGGAGACGGCGGTACTTATGACATTGGTTTTCAGGCGCTTTCGGCTGCCGCTGAGCGCAACGATAATATCATTCACTTCTGTTACAACAATGAAGCCTATAGCAACACCGGCGTACAACGCAGCGGAGCTACCCCCCGCGGCAGTTTTACCACCACCACCCCTGTCGGCAAGGGTCAGCCTAAGAAAAACATGGCCTTACTGATGCTGGAACATAATATTCCCTATGTGGCCACCGCCACCGTGGCGTATCCCGGCGACCTGTACGACAAAGTGGTAAAAGCCAAAAACATCAAAGGTATGAAATACATTGAAATCCTGGCCCCCTGCTATCTGGGCTGGCAGTTCGATATGCCGGAAACAGTGCAGATGAGCCGTATGGCTGTCAACAGCGGCGCCTGGCTGTTGTGGGAAGCGGAAAACGGCAGGATCAGCTTTAATAACCCCAGCGCCAATATCATCAACGGTAAAAAAAATGCCGCTCCAGCCAATGAATATTTAATGAAACAAGGCCGCTTCAGCCGCCTGCTCAAAGGTCCCGACGCCGGGCAGCGTATCGCTGAGATTCAGGGAGATATCGACCGCGAGATCGCTTTTATGCGGGAACGCGCAAAAATTACGATTTAATGGGCATTAACCGGTACCTGCTAGTACTGTGTCAACCCTAAGTCCGTATATTATTGTCGAGGGAAATTTCTGCAGGGCAAGGGGTCGTCAATCGCAATACTGGATGTATTGCGACGACGACAACACAGCCCTGAGCCTCGCAAGCGAGGATTTAGCCGGCGGGAATGAAAGTTTTAGGTCTAACAGACTACTGGATATGGAACCGCAGCGTATATTGAACACATTGCTTCCGGGGAATTACGGGAGAAAATCGGGATCTTCCGGCTGCTGACCGCTTGAATAAATTCGCAATAAGAGGCAGAATAGTTTTATAGGCGGTTTCAAAATAGTATTAGGGCGATAAAGTGGATTAAACCCAGTTAATCGTCCGCCGAGCTGAAGAGGCGGATCGCCGCCATTGCAGAACAACGAAAGTGGAGGCTGAGGCTGATTTTCAAGCCGATTAAAACCAAAAAAATTTACGAAGAAGTGGTAGAGCAACTGAAAATGATGCTGACCACGGGCGAATTGCGGCCGGGAGACAAACTTCCTTCCGAGCGGGACATGGCTGAGTCTTTAGGAGTCAGCCGGGCTTCTGTACGCGAAGCGCTGACTACCCTGGAAGCCATCGGCATTCTGGAAATCAAACCCGGCGAAGGTACTTTCGTGAAACCGACCAGCGAAGCTGAAACTTTTGCTCCCCTGACGCTGGTGCTGACCGTCGAGGGCAATTCCGGCGCTCAATTGATGGAGGTCAGGCGGGTATTGGAAAAGGAAATAGCAGCCCTGGCGGCGGAACGGGCAACCGCAGAAGACCTGAATAAGATTCAAAATTTACTCAACCAGATGAAAGCAGCTAACAACCCCCATGATGCGGTTGAGACTGACCTGCATTTTCATTTTGCCATCGCTGAAGCAACCCAGAACACTATTCTGGTCCGGTTGATGAATACGGTGGCCGATTTAATGCACCATACCTTAAAAGGCAGGCGGGAAAAGCTGTATGCCCACTCCCCCAGCGGCCAACGAATCATCCGGGAACACGAAGCCATTTATCAGGCCATTAAAAAACGCGCCCCGGAAGAGGCGCGGGTAAAAATGCTGGAACATATAAATCATGTGGAAACCGGCACGAGTGAGCCGGACTGATCCAGCCCTTATGGTTTCGGTGCGCTGAAAAACACCCACATATCGTAATCGGCTCCGATATTGTCATTATTCTCGTATTCAGTATTTACACTTTGGAACATAATCTTCAATTTATAGCCGTCTTTCTCCGTTTTTAAGGTCAACTGTTCCGGCCCCAATTGTACATTCGGCTGTTCCGTCTCCCGCAGTGAACGGACAAAACTGTATAGTCCCGTCCCTACCAGTTCTCGACCCTTATCATCCATCACCGCGACTCTTACCTCCCGCTGCGATATCCGAGTGGTACTCAGCCGGTATTTTTCATCATTGACCGTAAATTCAACCGGTTTAATATCATCCTTGTCCTGACCGCGGTAGGAATGGATCATAACCATTACGTCATATCCCGCTATATCGACGAGCTCCTCCTCCGCATCCAGGCTGGCATAAAAATGTTCTGCCGGGGCGGCCTGGGTTGTATTATAGGCAGTTTTGAACCCCAAGGTTTTCTCCATATCTTTGTAAATGTTGAAATCAGCCGGCAGCCATGGGATCTCGTCCGTATATTTTCTGTTCTGCAGATACCGGAGTATATCCGTGGCTTCCATGCGCAAATTCATGGACACATCCGCCTTGGGTTTAATTTTGCCGTCGACCAGCACCCCTTCGGCCTGCAGCATCTTTTCCAATCTAGCGGTTTGACTGGTCCGTGAGACATTGAAAGCATCGACCGGCGGAATAATAGACACGACCGCGAAAACCGCCGCCAGCAGCACGATCATACGGTTGCGGGCGACAGGTTTTACACTCAGCAGTACGGCGCAAACCAAGGCATAAATTCCAAATAAGGCTACATAATAGCGGGACTCGGTGATGCCAAAAGCATTCAGACGTATCCCCACCGAGACCAGTTGCATGATTACAATGGGAATCAGCAGTTTGGGAAATAGCTGCCGGTACCACACTGCCGCCCGGTTTTCCAAACGCCCGGCCAAAATATAAATAACCAGCCCCGCAGCAGAGTATGCCAAAACCATTGGTCCCAACTGTCCGACTGGCCAGTGTAGGGTGACCAGAATTTTAATAAAATATGCAGCCAGTACCAAAGTGTATATGGCCGCCAGCGGAATCGCTATGTAGGAGATCAGGATTTCCAGGAAACGGGGATAATCGCCGGCTTCCCGGCAATATTCTTGATCTGCATCCTCGGCCGAATTGAAACGCGGCAACAGGGACAGATAGTAAAGCCCGGCGAATAGAATCCAAATTATGATCATGGTATATTGGTAAGCTTCATTATTGATGTTGAACAGCAGGATGTCGATGGTACCCAGAATGCTGGCGCAGCCGGCTGACAAAACCGCCGCATACACCCCTGCCGTAAGGGCCGCTTTGCAATGAATCAAGGCGATGCTGTCAAAATCATAACCGCCGCGCCAGGAAGGTATATACAGGCTCAGACAGAACATGGCAAAAACTGCTGCCAGCGTCCTGATTTGCACGTCAAATTCAATGCTCGGCGCTGAACCCAGGCTCAAGTAATAGGCTCCTGTCAACAGGGCCGCCGCCACATATGCCAACAGTCGTTTGGAGGCCAATCGTTCAAAGCGCTCGCAGCAAAATTGCGCCGCCATTCCCAGGAACGCTCCCGTCAGACATGTAAATAACAGCTTTTGAATCAAAATATCGGGGGAACCCTGCAGGGATACCACATAGCACGCCAGACCGGCAGCCGCGGCGAGACACACGACGGCTAAAGGAAAACGGGCTACAGCGTTTATCAGACCCCGACCCATTCCTCTGATTGCTCCCAACAACCGTTTCACTTTCATATCCTCCTTTAATAAGCGACTTAATCGCATCACTTATAAATGAGATACGCCGCCGTCAGAATATTATTACATTTATTTAGGAGAACTGCCTTTGACTCAACGCCTCCTTGGCTTTAAGTATGCTGATGATGGTCCGGTTGACCGGGGTATCCACTCCGCAAGTTTCTCCCAATGCGGCCACGGCTCCGTTCAGCGCGTCGATCTCGGTTCGGCGGCCGCGCTTGATATCCTGCAACATGGAAGCATGATGCATAGCCGTGGGTGGAATCATTTCCCCGTAAAAGGCGTCCAGATAAGCCTGAGCGTCCGGCCAGGGCACCGGCTGCCCGATGGCCGCCAGTACGGCAAAAATCTCTTCCACCACCGCGTCCATTATCCTCCGGCAGTTTTCGTCCGCCGCCAGTTGGCCGTAAGCCACCTCCAGTATCGCTCCCAGCGGATTCAAAGCGGAATTATAAATGATCTTGGCCCAGACATACTGCATCACTTCCGCGCAGGCGCGGGTGGGAATACCGGCGTGGCTGAAGTCTGACCCCAGCCGGGTCAGTACGGACTCGTCTACTGCATGGGCGGGAGAACCCAGCAGGACGTCATCGGCAATGACTGTAACCCGGGAATATCCCCATTTGATAGTCTCCGCTCCGAATATGACCCTTCCCAGAACGATCCTATCTTTCGGCAGGTAGCGAACCGCCGCTTCATAATTGCCATAACCGTTCTGGGCCAATAACAGATAGGCGCCATTATCGATCACGTTTTTGATTTGTTTTACCGCCGCTTCCGTCTCAAAGGACTTCACCGTCAGAATAACCAGATCAAACTCTTCCTTTACTAATTCCGCTATATCCGTGGTCAACCGGTCCAAACGGGTATGATGTTCTCCCCAGATTCCTTCCACCCTGACGCCGTCAGTTCTGACTTTATCGATCACCGGGGCGCGATCGAAACCAGTGACGGTATGCCCCGCTTCCTTTAAAAGACAGGAATACACCGTTCCCAGCGCTCCCAGTCCGAATACCAATATTCTCAACACCAGTCCATCCTTCCCTTATAAAATCGGATATTAATATTGATTCCCCTGCAAAAAGCCTGATTTAATCATGTGGAATGTATAAACATTCGTCGCCAGGCTCAGCGCCAAGTGCTCCTTTATGTTTATACATTCTACCAACGAATTATCAGTTTTTGCAGGGCAGAGCGTCCAAAAAGCCCCCTGCGGGGACCACGGATGTGTTTTGACCTTCGGTCAGGAACACTATTAAGGGAGCCCAATAGCTGCGTTA
Organism: Syntrophomonas sp.; assembly: GCA_035561215.1. Lineage (GTDB taxonomy): Bacteria > Bacillota > Syntrophomonadia > Syntrophomonadales > Syntrophomonadaceae > Syntrophomonas_B. The sequence continues at coordinate 7,550 of DATMYB010000283.1, forward strand.
TTAAGGGAAGCCCGTTCAATCGGCGTACCTTATGTACCTTCCGACGGCGCCAGTTTGGCGCCTAGTATCGGCCAATAGAAGCCCGAAGGGCTGACTGCCGATGAATCACGGTCTCCCCTTAATGCCTTGCTCTTGCAACATTAATGGTGAGCAAAGCGAACATCAGTGGTATCCGCAACCTTAATAGTGCCGCAAGGCACATCAGTGGTACCCGAAGGGTGAAGGATGAACTTTTTTGATCGCTCTGACGGATTTTAACTTTTAGACAGTTTGAGGGGAATCAAATAATAATAACGGCGGTCAGTCGGCCGGGATGCGAGCGCAGACTGACGGTTGGCAGGGGGATAATGCATTGGGAATTTAATGTTAAACGTCAAAATCTATGATACTACATTGAGAGACGGGTCCCAGGGAGAAGGTATTTCTTTTTCTCTGGATGATAAGATAAAAATAGCGCGCAAACTTGATTATCTTGGCGTCTCCTATATCGAAGGAGGCTGGCCGGGAAGCAACCCCAAGGACATGGAGTTTTTCAGCGCCATGCGGGATTATCCATGGGAAAACGCACAATTGGCCGCCTTCAGCTCCACCCGCAAAGCCGGGGTTAATGTAAGGCAGGACGGGAATATCAAGTCTTTGCTGGAGTCCGGCGCTAAAGTAGTGACGATTTTCGGCAAAGCCTGGGATTTTCATGTTACACGCGCGCTGGAGACTACCTTGGAAGAGAATCTGGCCATGGTCAGAGATACGGTGGCGTATCTTAAAGAGGCCGGATCGCAGGTGTTTTTCGACGCCGAACATTTTTTTGACGGCTATAAAAATAATCCGGACTACGCGCTGCAAGTGCTGGAAACCGCTGCCGGCGCTGGCGCCGACTGTGTAATCCTGTGCGATACCAACGGCGGCTGCCTGCCGTGGGAGCTTATGGATATCATCCCTCGGGTCAAGACCAGAATCGACGCGCCGCTGGGGATACATACCCATAATGATGCAGCTTGCGCGGTCAGCAATTCACTGACGGCGGTGCGGTGCGGCTGCGTGCAAGTGCAGGGAACCGTCAACAGCTACGGCGAGCGGTGCGGCAACGCCGACCTGACCTCGATTATTCCCAATATTGAATTGAAAATGGGGCTTAGATGTCTGCCGGAAGGCAGGCTCAGACGGCTGACCGAGACTGCCCATTATATCGCCGAGGTAGCCAACATGCCCAGCAATAACAACCAGCCTTTCGTCGGCCACGGGGCTTTTGCCCATAAAGGCGGCATTCATGTCAGCGCCCTGTTGAAGGACTCGCTCACTTACGAACACATCGACCCCGAGAAAGTCGGCAATCATCGCCGGGTTTTGATTTCGGAGCTTTCCGGACTGTCCAATCTGCTTTATAAGGCCAAGGAACTAAACCTGGACGTAAACAGCTATAACGCCGAAACCCGCAAGGTTATCCGGCAGATCAAGGAACTGGAAAACGAAGGCTTCCAGTTCGAGGGCGCCGATGCGTCGCTGGAGCTTTTGCTGCGCAAGGCTTTCGGGCAATATGAGGAATTTTATCAGCTTAAGAATCTGAAAATAATACTGGAAAAAAATGAAACGGGGGACATCGTTTCAGAAGCCATCGTCAAACTCAGCATCGGCGATGAAATATTCCACACCGCTGCTGAAGGCGACGGCCCGGTGAATGCCCTGGACAACTCACTGCGCAAGGCTTTGAACGAGGTTTATCCCGAAATCAGCGAGATGCATCTGAGCGATTACAAGGTCCGTGTTCTGAACGGCAACCACGGCACTGCCGCCAAAGTCAGGGTGCTGATCGAATCCGCCAACCAATATGAGAAATGGAGCACCGTCGGCGTTTCGGAAAATATTATCGAGGCTTCCTGGCAGGCCCTGGTGGACAGTATCGACTATATGATGATGAAAAAAATACTGGCATCACAAAATCCAACATAGGAATCCAGCAAAGGGACGTTCTTTTTGTTTGATTTTGCCGGGGAATCATGGTTGGCTAGTTGAATGTACAAACATTACGTCGTCAGTACTCTGTCAACCCTAAGTCCGCATATTATTTGTCGAGGGAAATTTCTGCAGGGCAAGGCGGAGGATTGAGCAATACTGGACGTATTGCGATTGACGACAACGCAGCCATGCAGAAATTTAACCGACAAGGAATTGTGG
>DATMYB010000284.1:0-7374 GCA_035561215.1 Syntrophomonas sp.
CCTTATTAGCTAGCCAATAGGCTGATTCCGGCAATTTAAAATATAGAAATACCGAATATAACAGAGGAATGCCGCCTATTAAATAGCAAAGTCTCCAACCGTAGAGAGGAACCAACCAGGTGGCCAGAAGACCTGCCAAAACCCATCCGACAATCATCCAGGCCATACCGAATGTTATAAAGATAGCTCGTTTATTGGTGGGGGTGGACTCGGAGAATATAGTTGTGACCAGCGGGATACAGGCTCCCAAGCCTAATCCGGCCAGTACACGGAACACAGCAAACATGGCGAAGCTGTTGGCAAAGTAGATGGGAATGGTTAGCAGCGAATAGACAGCTATGGCTATGGTAAGGGTTTTTCTTCGTCCAAACTTGTCCGATAAAATGCCCGCCATCGCCCCACCGATGATCAAACCGATAAGGCTCCAGGAGGACAAACTGCCTTTGGCCACAGCGCCTAATCCCCACTCTTCGGCGATCTGGGGCATGGTATAGGAAACAATCATGTAATCGTACCCGTCAAATACCATAGCTGCACCGAGGAAAAAGAAAATCCACCAGGTAAATTTATTAACGCCCAATGAATCTATTACTTCTGATATACTAAAATTCTTCACTTCTGTAATCCCCTTTCGGCCTCTTAGCTGTTTGCAGATCTGTCCGACCGGCCATTTATTTTGGGGTCTCAGGTCCCGGGATAGTTCTGTATTTGCAGTCTTTCGGTTGACCGTCTACCGGCGCGGTTAAATGTCGACGGCAGGGATTGGCACATAAGTCGTCGACATATAAACACATTACGGTTTTCGGGGGAATGATTGCGGGCAGCGGCCGTCCACATTTTTTACATAGCGTGTCTTGCGGATCAAAATTGAACTTACCGCAAAACTCACATTTTCTCGGCCTGGGTTGGGGAGGTTTGCAGCCTCCGCAATAGGGATTACAGGACCAACACATAACTGCCTCACATTCCTTAACTTAGCGTACTGTACCACTCACATTTCGGCAAATGACTTGTCTGAATTTCCATTTGCTGTGTTGTCGTCGCTCACCATAGCTACGGCTATGCTGAGCGACGACCCCTTGCAGACTGAAAATTCATCCTGCGTCCTTTATCCAAAAGTGAATGATACACTACACTAGTGCGGCTCCCTCATGTCAAATGTTCTTAACATCACCACAATGACAGGGCCGCCTCAGTTATTTCTGACCAATTTTTTAAATACTCTAACCGGCCACCTTGGATCTGAGATTTGGTAACGATAAGGATATGGCCGAGGCAATAATCATCATAACGCCTGCAAATATAAAAGCGGAAGCCAGGCTACCGCTTTTATCGGCTGCCATACCGGCCAGCATCGGGCCAAAAAAGCGTCCTACCAAAGCCAGCGTAGAAATGATGCCGCTTCCGGTTCCGCGCACTTCGGCCGTATAGTAATCGGAAAATGTAGCCAAAATAACCGGCACACTGCCGATACCAATGCCCATTAAAGCGATAATCACATAAGTTACAGCCAGTGATGAGCCGAAGGTGGCCACAAAAATAAATGCCATCGCTGCCCACATAACACCGGCAATGGCAATGACCTTTTTACGTTCCATACGGTCAGACAGTGGCGCCCATATTTGCTGGCCAACCAGCTGGAACAGATTGTAAATAGTGACTCCTATCCCTGCCTGGGCAACGGTATAATTCATACCCTTGGACACAGAGATAGCCAAAAAAGCAGTTCCGGCCATATAGGCCAGTTGCCAGAAGATATACATAATTCCCAAATGCCAGGTTATTTTTTGTTTCAGCACTACGCCGAAACCGCCTTCCTGGGCAGCTTCTTTCGGCATTTCATCGGCGGAATTAATGCCAACGGGCAGCAAACCTTTTTCCGCCGGAGTGTCGCGGACGATGAGCAAGATAATTATAGTCACCACCAAACTGATGATGCCCAGAATTCTAAAAGTACCCTGCCAGCCGTTTGCCAGTGACATGATAGGAACGATCAATCCCAGTGTAGCGCCGGTAAGCACGCCGCCTGCAGTAATAAAACTCATGGCCCGTCCGCGCTTCTGTGGAGCAAACCAACCTCCAATAAGTTTGGGAATGGTGGCGGTATATATACCCGCACAGCCTAAACCAACCAATGCATATAAGAATATGGCCTTGCTTAAGGAATCTACCGTGGCACCGAACAGAATCAACATCACTGAGGTTAATACACCGGAAATAGTCAACGTTTTTCGATTCCCGATTTTGTCAGCCAAATATCCCCATAAGAAAGAAAAACCTGCGTAGCATAAACCAAAGAACGACGTTATAGTACCAGCCTGGGCATGGGTTACCTTAAGGGTTTCTTCAATTTGCGCCAGTACCAATGGCAACGTTTGAATACTTATCAGCAGGATAACCTGAGTCAAGAATCCTCCCAGAACAATCATCCAACCGTAATGGAGGCCCTTTCCAGGAACACTGTTATTTTGGAGCATCTCATACCCTCCATTTATCTTTATTTGCCGGCTGTCGGGAAAATATGCATAGCCTGCGCTTATGCAATTTACTCCGGTTTCTTGCCGGAACCGGGTTTGCCGTTAAATCCACAATGGGTACATACTTTGTTGGACACAGGGTTTTCGGTACCGCATTCCGGACATGGTACGGTCTCTTCCGGAAGCTCGGTCTTACAGAAGGGACATTTTTTTTGTCTGATGCCCGCCATCATCGGTATTTTTTTGCCGCAGTTCGGACATTCTACCGGTTTGGTTAAACTTGCTGGTCTAAAACACATCTTAATAAATCCTCCTTGAATACAGTAGCTCGCTTAAAGCATAACTATGATTAGATGGGTCATAACAGCTCCCGGGATAAACCGGGGCTGCTATGACCGTTAAGTTGATTTAATCAGGGTAAATACATCATTACTTTCTTGCCCTTGGCTTCCATTTTTTTGGCCAGTTCTTCCACCGGGCCAAATTCAATCGCTTTAGCCAGACAATGCAGTACGCAGGACGGTATGTCGCCTTTAGCGGTTCTCTGTTGGCACATATTGCATAAATCGGTGGGTACGGGGATATAATTCCATTCCCATTTGTCGTCTACGATCTGCCAGGGGCCTACTTCAGTGAGTTTTATTCCCCATTTGCCGATGGGCAGCTTCAGTTCATTTTTGCAAGCTACCTCGCAGCTCTGGCATCCGGTACAGTATTCGTAATCTATCATCAAACCATTGCGTGACATTAGCGTTCCTCCAATCATTTTTCTATGGGTTCGACTGGATCCTGACCTTATTTATAAAAGTTCTGATCTTCAGCCTTGTACACTTTGCAGAGTATGCTCTTGAACGGTCCCCCGAAACCTAATTTACCAATGTGTTTGTGGGGAATCAGGGTATTGATATTGGACTCCCATACACCGTAAAGACTCGGTTCATCAGCGGGTTTTTCCGGGAACCACCAACCATGCTGGGCATGTACTACGCGGGGATCGATAGCCGGAGTGACATGAGCTCTTTCCTTGGCCTTGCCGAACATGTTCTCAATAACGACCCAGTCGCCTTCACGAATGCCAAGCTTTTTAGCAGTATCGGGATGGATCTCCATGATCGGATCCGGCACAACTTCACGCAGGCTGGGCACGTGTCTGTGCTCAGAATGGAAAGATGCATAGGTCCGGGCGCCGGTGGTCAGTACCAGCGGATATTCCTTGTACAGATCCGGAGTGCTGTAGGGGCTGTAAGGCGGCTCCTTGAAATAGGGCAGCGGATCCTCGCCCCAGGATTCAAACAGCGTTGAGCTCAATTCCACCAAACCGGTAACGGTATTGAACCCGGGCTCGCCGTCGGCGCGGAGTTTGCCTTTTTTATATTTCTCATATTCATAATCAGGCTGATAGAGGCCTTTTTCTTTCAGTTCTGCAAATCCGAAACCCAATTCCGGTTTCAGTTGGAAGTCGAAGAATTCTTCCACGCTGTTAAAGGGCCATGCTTTGGGATTGACGCGTTTGCCCAACTCGATCATCATTTCAACGTCGGATTTGCATTCGCCTACCTGGATCGCCTTGTTCATAGCGCCAAGGAATACGGCATTTCTTCCATAGTGGGTTACTACTACGCCGTCATGCTCCGCAAAGGAGGACAGGGGCAGGAAGATATCTGCAAAGGCCATAGCGGTAGGAGTCATAAATACATCCTGCACTACGCAGAATTCCAAGTTTTTCAGAGCCCGGTACCATCTGTCGGGAGCGGCTGAATTGGTGGGGGCAATGAAGTTGGAACTGTTGAACCAGCCCATTCTCAGTTTATAAGGTTTGCCGGTTTCCAGGGTATCCAGGGTTTCATCCGGGTGGGTGGTAGCCAAAGCGGTAGCCAGGGCCGGCCATTCTTTGGCGCCGATGCGCTTGTCCCAGAGTTCCTCGGACAGTTCGGCCCGAGTTTCAATTCTCCATTTGCCCATCAGTGATGCGGGCGGTCCAATGGTTACTCCGCCGGGTACGTCCAGATTGCCGGTAATGGCAACGATAGCCAGCAGGGCATGACCTAACTGTACGCCGTTGGGATTCTGGTCGATGGCCAGGCCCCAACCCATGGTGCTATTGCCGGCTTTGGCAAAAGCGCGAGAAGCGGCAATGATCTTTTCTTCAGGAACCCAGGTAAGTTCGGCTACTTTGTCAGCGGGATATTCCTGTACGCGTTCTACGAACTCATCCCAGCCATAACACCAGTTTTCTACAAAGTCGTGGTCATAGAGATCTTCGTTGATAATAACGTTGAGCATGCCTAAAGCCAGGGCGGTGTCCGAACCGGGTCTCAACTGCAGATGATATTCCGCACGAGTTGCCAGCCAGTTCAAACGGGGGTCAACCATGATCAGTTTGCTGCCGCGCTTCATCATATCAATAATGGAATGTCCGAAAAACCCGTCCGGATTCGATTTCAGCGGCTCTTTACCCCAGAGCAGGATGTATTCGGGTAACTGCCAGCCCTCATGCTCGTAACGGTCGCTGAAGTATCCGGCATAATCAATTTCCGGATAGCCTGCGCCTAAAATGTAGTCGGTGATAGCGCATCTGGGGCCATAGCAGGACCAGCCGCTCTGGGGATAGCAGACATTCGGGGTGCCGATGGCGGCAAAACCCAGCGGATAGTAGTACAAACAAGCTTCACGGCCGGTTCCGCCAAAGACCACGATGGACTCTGCTCCATAGTTATCTTTAAAATAGTTAATCTTATCGACAATGATATCCCAGGCTTCATCCCAGGATATTCTCTGCCATTTGTCTTCGCCGCGTTGGCCGGCGCGTTTCATCGGATGAATAATACGGGAAGGATGATTTACGTATTCGGGCAGAGACAAGCATCTGATGCACAGACGGCCCTCGGTAATCGGATGTTCGGGATCACCTTCAACCTTAACCAGTTTTCCGTCCTTGATGTGAAGATGCATGCCGCATCCTACCGGATGATCACCAGGCGGAGACCAACCGCAAGTTCTTACTTTATAAACGCCATCTTCTTGTTGTTGCCATTCTTTTTTCATTTTCTCACCCTTTCAAGAAACTTGAATTCGTATCCTTCGAAGGCAGATGCCTTCCGCAACTTTGATAATAAGCTGATGGAAATACCAACTTGGTCCCAACCTAGCCTCTTACCCCTCCCCTCGATATTTACCGGACCAAATTAATAGAATAATTGTTCAAAAAACTTTGGTATTATCAGCCCGGTTGTATGCCTTACTTGCATTTTTATTCGCAAATAGCGTGCCAACCGTTTTAGGCAGCGCACAAAATCGCATTATATAGGCGTTTGCAGGTTATCAAACCCGTTTTTTTCACAACCGCTCCCAATCCTTTTTTGCGATAGACGGTCGTTGTGTCAGTCTGAATAGAACCTGATAAATACCGAAATTTAGGCCCGTCCTTTTTTGCGATAGCTGTATTCTTTTAGGATAGTCCAGGATAGTGGCGGCCAAGGAAATGAGGCCGTTAAAAATTTTTTCTTCCAAATACGAAACCGCTTCCAAATTTATTCGGAAGCGGTCAGATAAGGAATCCTGTCATGATATCAATGGCTGGCGGCGGTACCCAACGCGGCGCCCCGATATATTCCAGACGGCTTGGTACGCTGAGGAAGGACCTGAATCCTGGTTTTGCCATTCTCTTTTATGCAGCTTATATTGAATCCGCCGTTTATCTTCAGCAGAATATTGGCTACGATTATAGTAAAGCCGTCGAATTCCTGGTACTGGTCATTGAGGGTAAGCTCGCTCACAAAAAGTTGATACCCCTCTCCTATTTTGTCTCCGTCCAGATCAATCCGGCCGGCGATTCTCAGAAGGGCTGACGGCAAGCCGTCCTTAGCCAGCATTTGCTTGATAGCTTCTTTTGCTTCTGCAGTTATATTAATTTTTGACAAGGTTAAACCTCCTTACAATTGCCCGGCCGCAACGTTTAAATCAAGCGTACCGTTATGGTCCCTGCAAGTGATGGTAAAGCCCTGGTAACGTTGGACCAGGATATTGGCAACGATAAATTTTAATCCGCCGATCTCCGCCACCTGGTCTTTTTTGGTAACCTCTCCGGGCATGATCTTAAAGCCTTCCGGTATATCTCCAAAGCCTAAGCTTCCTACAATTCTTAACTCGTTCGCATCACATTCGTTTTCTGCCAGCATCGATTTAATCTGTTCAATTACTTCCGCCTGGGCGCTAACAATTGACATTGCAAATCCTCCTTCGTTCATAATCCCAACGTTACGAGCCTGCATGCATCCAAAACAGGCAGGCTCGCGGATCGGAAATTGGTTGGAACTTCTGCGTCAATGACGATTGTCAATGGTAGTAAATTCTAGAGAATATCTTTTCCGGTTCCGGTGGTTCCATAGCCCGGCATCAACTTAACCATAAACTTGCCTTTGACAAAATAAACGCCCTGTTTTTCAAGTTCTTTCTTGGTCAATCCCAGTTCAGCCAAGATTTCTTCATAAGTTTGGCCGCCGTCAAACGCTGCCTGACAAGCAGCTCCTTTGGCTTTACCGTCCAGGGCCATGAATTCTTCTTTGTTCATTCGTAATTCCTCCTGTTCATTAAACTCTCCGTTTTAAAGGTTTCATTCAATCATTTGCTTCATAATGAGATAGCGATGATTTTTCCTGTTGCCCCACACCCCCTTCAGGTGTTAACCGGATTACAAAGCTATGGTTGCCAAGACCATAGTCAAGGCATTCTCCCATTTTCAGTAGTCTGCTATATATAAGTTTTCATTGCCGCCCGCCTTATCCTCGGCCAGCGAAATGCTGGTGTCGTCGTCAGCAGTTACTCCCCCGCCTGTCCTAAGCTTCGCTTTGCGGCGATTTTTTCGGCGGATAAAGAGAGTATTTAGATATAACAGAAT
>DATMYB010000285.1:0-9030 GCA_035561215.1 Syntrophomonas sp.
GTGTTTATTCCGACATCAATTATAATATATCTTATCCAGGATTAGATAAAATCATTAAATCGCCGCGATCAATCAAAAGCCCGCCTATCAAATACCAATAGACGGACATTTCCCATCCCGGCAACGACCGGACACCCTGGCCGACGAAGGTCTTATCCGAGTCTCCTCTGAAATAACGGTTATTAATCTTGGAAAGCATGAAACTAAAAGGCTTTGCATTGCTTAATGATGATTGAAAAGCAGCCGGACCGGGTCAGATCCAACTTTATATCGTATGTAAAATCTGGCTTAATGTATTATATAGCCTCTCCTCTTCCCTGCTTTCATTCGTTTTCAACCTTAGAATCGGGATGCCATACCTCCACAAAATATCATCTTTCATTTTGTCTCTTTCCAATTGCTTGGGATTGTTGGCATGGAAGGCGTACCCGTCCACTTCCACCACCAATACCGGCATTTTATCCAGCTTATTAAAGATGACGAAATCCGTGTGCGTCAGCGCATTCATGGCATAACGGCATTCAACTTCATCCAGTTTCTCCATGTTGCGAATGAGCATCTTCAAAGGCTGGTGCATCACATGATCCAGATTGCTAAATGCAGGACGGCTCAGAACTCTCTCTATCACGGCATTAATCAGGTTCTCCGATTCATATGCAGATACTTTCTTCCGGTTTTTCATCTGTTCAAACAGATGCTCGGAATAGCTGTGATAGAGCAAATCAAACACGGAGTAGATGTCACTGTTGATGATCTCAAAGTTGTTGTATTCTATATATCTTACCAGATCACCGATATTGGAGTTTTCGTTCTGCTCATTATCCGCTATGACCACAATCAGTTTATCCACCGCGCGCGAAACCGCCACATTGACCAAATTGGGCTGATCGACAAAATCATTTACTTTGTTTACCACCGTAGTAAGAATCACCACATCCCGTTCACGTCCCTGATACTTGTGGACCGTATCGACTTCAATATTGCTGTTTTCCCCGACAGCCTCGGTAAGCTTTTCTGTCTGCAACCGGTAGGGAGACATTATGCCAAGGGACTGCCCGGTTTTTTCCAGATCCAAAGCGGGAATGATCTCCTGCATGACGACATCGATCTGGCGCTGATTGTAAGTTCCTCTGGCATGACTTCCTTTAGCCGTTTTATAAACAGCCATCGGTTTGTCCTGATTTTTTTCTTCGGTTAATATTATCAGTTCATTATTATAAAATTTCTGATTGCAAAAGCCTATGATTTTGGGATGACAACGATAATGCTCCATCAACAGCGTCCGGGGCACATGTTTGAAAAGTTTGGTGATCGAGGCCAGCATGCTGTTGGCCGCACCATATTGATAGGCATAACCCATGGAGAAGTTTTGATAGATCCATTCGGTTTGTTCCTCGGTATCAGCAGAAACAACATTGGGCAGCTGTTGCAAATCGCCGACAATCACTGCGTTCCGGGCGCAGGATAAGGCCAACGCCCCGGTAACAATATCAACCTGCGAAGCCTCGTCCACGATTACATAGTCAAACAGATAATTGGCACTGGCGCAACTGCGCAACGAATAAGTGGTGCTTAAAATAACCGGATACTCGCTGATAAAAGTTCCAAAGTCGTTTTCCTTCCATAACGAATCGCCGGTAAATGACCTGCGCACATCATGTTTGCCGTATCTCTCAGCCAGTTTGGCCTTAAAAAGCTGCATGGAAATATCGCGGTAGTCCTGCATGGCCTGGTCAAACTGATAATTTTCCAACTGTGTGGCTCGAGTTTGGATTTGTTCGGTCAGTTCCTCCGCCCTGCGTTCATAATAGAGCTTCTGGAAAAGAGCAATAACCTCTCCATTAGGATGTCTATATAATGAAAAATCAGTTATCCCATAGCGAACTAAATTTTTCAGCTTGTTTACAAAAGTTATCCGGCGGTTCTTTGCAAACATTTGCTGACAAGTCATCCACAAGGACATTACGGTCCCGGCATTGTGCCGACGAAAAGATCGGTAAGCAGGAATGGACCGGTAGGTTTCCTGATAATAGGTGTCGAAGTACTCTTTTTCAAGCAACAATGCGGACAGCTCGTGCTTTAATAGGGCCGCCTGCTTTTGGACTTCCAGCATCCTCTCCAGTTCTTTACCCTTAATCTTTAGGGTTGCTTCAAGCTCTTTATAATCGGCTTTATCCATAACCCAGGAGGTCATATCCGGATAAGCATTGGTCTGCCCGGCAAAGAACTCTTCCCTGTTCCTTTTGTTGCCCAGATAAGCTGCGATAAAATCCACGCCGTATTGCTGCAGCTTCTCCACAACATTGGCGGTGGCTGCATTGTTAGCGGACACAACCGCTACTGTTTTATGATTCATAATCGCATTGGCGATGATATTAAGGATGGTTTGCGTTTTACCGGTTCCGGGCGGCCCTTCGATGACACTGAGCTGTTCCGCCAAAGCATTTTCTGTGGCTTTTTTCTGGCTCAGATTAAATCCGAACGGGAAGATCGGCAGGGAGTGCAGCTGGCATTTTTCAAATTCACCGGGGTGCAGATATTTTGCCAGGACACTGCTTGGACTAATGAAAGTAATCTTTTCATATTGCCGGCTTAAAAAGCTCTTGTCCTCCTCGTCCTTTACACTCGTTACCGTGGCCAGCTGTTTTAAATAGGCGAAACAATTATTCGCCCGGGAATTTCTGAGGCAGCTTCGCTCCAGCGTGATTTCAGATTTGCGGTATACCTTTTTATTGCCGTTTTTAAAAATGACCCGTAGGTACGCGTCAAAATCCTGGATCACCTCGACCCCGGACAAAGGCCGGCCTTTTTCATAGACTATCGCATCTTCGAGTAGGAGAGGATCTTTTTCCCAGACAACATTCACATAATTGTAGGTATAGGTCTGCCCATGAGCAAAAGTAACCTGCCATTTGCCGTCTTCATATTTGCAGTAATTTATTGCTTCAGTTTTATCTTCATTTTTTACTAAGATGAGATGCTTTTTAGTGTCCAAGGCTATGATTGGTTCCTTTCGTTGGGGGTAAGTGGAGATTCGGGAATTTACTATAGTTCTTTATGATGTCCGTCAAAGCCACCTGCTCAATTCGATTTTTTCCACAGGAATGCGCTGATCGGCCCTTTCATACTTTCCGGACCGCAATCAATCAAAAGCCCGGTCTATCAAATACAAATAGACGGACATTTTCCATCCAAGCAACGACCGGAAATCCTGTCCAACGGTTACATCCTTATATTGAGTGCCGGTTAGCATTTTCAGACTTCCTTTTGATAGCAATGATATGTACAATCGGCAACCTCATATCCATGACGTAACAGCATTTGACAATCCCCTTCAATAGGTTTTCTCAATGTCGTAGGGTAGTTCATGGCTTTATTTGCCTGCTCAGCAGTCAGACAGCGTTCGATAAGTTGCACCTTTAGTTCCTCCGGGCACCCGCTTGCTGTAGCTATCGCATCTGCACTATTGCCAATCTTTATATACATGCCCTGACCTGTGCGTTTAATAAAGTCCATAACCCATCGGCTACGCAGAGCCGCGACCTGATTCATTGAAATATCCAAAATGCGTTTTAAATTTTCAACCGACAGCTCGCCTTTGCGATGATGATATCCAATTGAAGCCGAAGCATTACTGACAATCAGGAAATCTAACCCTTCACTAAGGGTACCGCTATTATCTGGCTTGAACACCGATTCAAGTCCAAAATTATCATAAACCCCGCCATCCCAAAGGTGCAGCGTTTGATTAACAGGAGGCCGCCAATCTTCACCGGAATATTGGGAGGGTATCCAGTGGTAGTTTCCGGTTTTCAAACTGTAGGGTCCGATAAGTGCGGGGAATCCGGCAGATGCCGCCACCTGATATCGCAATACCAATGTTTCGCAACTCCAGAACCTCTCCTATCCTTTGCCATTATTGCTATTATAACCGAAAGCATCCCAAACTTCGTATCAGGTTCACATTTCAGACATCATTACAATACAGCCTGGTAAACAACTCACTTACCACATTCAAGCAATCGAACTTCCCTATCAGCCCATCTTTTTTAATCTTCTTTTCATTACCCTTCTACAATTGTCATGATTTCCCTGCACCTATATACAAAATTCCTTTTAATTTGTATATTCAGGCAACGTCTGGTTGCTTATTATGAACGGAACAAGTAATTGATGAATTTATCAAATCAGAATACAAAAGACCCGCCGAAAAAATCTCAGCGAGCCATGTATTATTATAAAAGTTTTCGAAACGGGAAGAAACTTTTCTGCGGTTTCCAGGCCTTTCCGTTGCAGCTCAGGACGCACTTTTATCGGTGCTCCCCTCTTTTATACGGTCTAGCGATAATGGCATTTCTCCAGGTCAAGTAATCGGGCTTTAAGCTCCAATCCACCTCCATAGCCTATCAGCTTGCCATTGCTGCCAATGACCCGGTGGCAGGGAATGAATATGGGGATGGGATTGCGATTATTGGCCTGACCCACTGCCCGATAAGCTCCGGGATTGCTAATTTTGAGGGCTATGTCTTTGTAGCTACGGGTTTCTCCATAGGGTACCTGCTGTAAGGTAGTCCAGACCTGTAATTGAAACTCCGTTCCCTGGGGTGCCAGAGGCAGATCAAATTCCCGGCGTTTTCCGTTAAGATATTCCCATAGCTGAAAGGCTGCTTCCGTCAGGACCTCATTTTCATACCAGATTTGATTCGAAGGAGGATTATCACCGGGTAACCCCACGTAAGTAATAAAGCCGTCATCTTCACCAATCGTTATCGGCCCCAGTATAGTCTTATAAGTATATAGGTGAAGCATTCTCTTAATCACTCCCACTTGAACACACACAAAGCATGCGTTCCTAAATAGTTCGCTCGATTAAAGCTTCAGCTTCAAAAGCTATATTAGCTTATCTTGACCCATTCGTGAACTGCGTCCACCGGCCAGAATAATGCGATTCATTCTCGTTAACTCTTGCCTGCGGGAAAATAAGAACTGGACTATTGAAAAAAGTCCAGTTCTTTTGAAAGATGAAATAGTCCCTTTACAGCATGGAAAATACAACTGACCAGGTACTATTTCTTCTCGATATTTGGATTCGGGGTACCGCATTTAGGACACTTGTCTAGCTGGGGTTTATAGAAATTTCCACAATTCGGACATTTTATTGGTTTAGGAATCCCCTTCTCAACTACCCACGCCATAAAAATTCTCCTTCCTTGCTAAACTCATGGATTATTACAAGCTGTTAGATTTGATTTAGCCTTGCTTCGCGGGCACTCGCCCACATCTTTTTTACAAGGGACATTAACCAACGAACAGGGTATTTGACACAGATTGCCGGTCCACATGCATTGCGCTTCAGTATGATTGATGGGAGCAACCAGGGCAGCCATGTCCGTTCCACAATGCCGGCATCTACCCAGGCTGGCCAGGCTGTATCTCTTGCACTTGGGACATTGGACAGGGACTTCCGGGGGCTTGGGTAAACACATTTTTTTACAGTTAGGGCTGCATGCAAAACACATCGACAACACTCCTTTTTAGCCAGCCAAGTAACCTGTCGAGAACAAACCCGTCCATACCCATACGATCTTCACTGAAAAACTGATAAATTTTTTGGTTCCCGAAAAAGAACGGATTATATCAGTTTAAAATATTTAGTCTCAAGTCTTTTTCTTGGCAGGATCGCCTGACCCGGGTTGCCCGTTGAAACCGCAGTTTGTGCATACGGCATTGCTTTCCGGCTGTTTAAAACCACATTCCGGACAAGCCATCATACCCAACTCGGCACCACATTTTTTGCACACTTTCATGCCCGGTTTATTGAAAGTACCGCATTCAATACACTTTTGGATAACTTTATTCAGTTCCGGAGGTCTGAAACACATCCGGGATACCTCCTTTTTATTAGATTGCAGATTCCCCTTGATATAAATCAAGGGGGCCTGCAACCGTTTGTATATCATTAATTTAGGCGTTTGCGTTAGCTGGTGTGAAAAGGACCATTTTACCCTTAGTCATCTTCTTAGCCAATTCTGATACGGAACCATACTCGATACACAGAGCTTGGCAATGATGAACGCACTTGGGTTTTCTGCCTTCGGCTACGCGGTCGGCGCACAGATCGCACAGTTCGGTAGGAACCGGTATATAATTTAATTCCCATCTGCCATCAGGTTTTTTGCGGGGACCATCTTTTTTAAGTGCCATGCCCACTTCACCGGGAGCCAGTCCAAGAACTTTCTTACAAGCTATTTCACATCCATGGCATCCAGTGCAGAACTCGTAATCGATTAAAAGTCCATTACCTGTAGTTTTTGACATAGCCAAATCCTCCCTCTACAACGAGTTTGTTGATATCCTGATCATTTGCTTCGGTAACCTTATAGACCTTACAAAGGTTGTTCTTATAAGGAGAACCGTAACCGGTGGGGCCGTTCATGCCCTGTTGGGTCAGATTGTTGATATTGCTTTCGAAGGTGCCAAACAGAACAGGCTCTGCGCCTTGTTTCTCAGGGAACCACCAGCCGTGTTCGCCATGAACAACTCTCGGATCAATAGCGGGTTCAAGGCGTACTCTTTCTTTACATTTGCCGCGATGGTTTTCGATCCATACCCAATCGCCTTCGATAATGCCAAGTTTTGCCGCTGTATCAGGATGCATTTCAACGATCGGATCAGGATGTGATTCACGCATAGTCGGCATCTGGCGATATTCTGAATGGAAGTATTCCCATGAACGCGCACCGGTGGTCAGCACCAACGGATACTCTTTATACATTTGCGGAGTTGAAACTGGGCTTTCCGGGGGTTCCTCATGGTATGGCAGAGGATCATTGCCCCATGCATCGAACAAGGTGCTGTAGTATTCAACTTTTCCAGTCGGGGTGTTGAAACCGGGCTCTCCGTCAGGACGAAGCAGGCCCTTCTTGTATTTCTCGTATTCCCACTGGGGCCAGGAAATAACCTTTTCCTTGAGTTCATTGAAATCAAATTCAGCTTTTTTCGGCCAGGGTACCGGGAATTTTTCACCGGTCTGAATCCACCAGGACATCATCTCTATATCATCTTTCCATGGGAACAGTTCGGGATTTAAACGTTTGCCGATTTCAAGGATGATCTGTTCATCGGATTTGGCTTCATAAAACTCGGAAACCTTGGTGATTGCTTTCAGCGGCCACCACCAGGCCCGAACGCTGTTGCGCTCACAACTGAAGGCAGCCGGTAGGCACAGATCAGCAAATGCTACGGAGGTCGGGGTCATGAAAGGGTCAACATTAACAATGAAGGGCACTTTCTTCATAGCGGCATAAACTCTGGGAGCTTCAGCAGCCATGTTGGCTATGGGGTTGGTAGTCTGCAAGAACAGCATTCGGATCGGATAGGGTTTGCCGGATTCAATGGTCTCGAGCACTGAGTCACCATGAGCGGAAGCAGCAAAATGGTTGGAGTGCATCGGTGACTTGAAGAAACCAATCTGTTTTTCGATCATTTCCTGAGGCAGGTTCCACTTGCCGCAGCCATAAGCGTCAGCGACGTTGTAGGCGCAACGTACTTGCATCATACCACCCGGGATGTCCACATTACCGCACATTGATCCGATACAGCAAAGAGCATGAGCGGTGGGAATACCGGTAAGCTGAGTATCAACTGCCAGACCCCATTGAATCGTAGCTGGTTTAGCGGCGGCAAAGAAACGGGCGGCTTTCTTGATCAGTTCGGCGTCAACCCAGGTGATTGCTTCTACCTCTTCAGCTGGGTACTGTGCAGCTCTTTCAGCCAGTTCTTCGAATCCGTAGGTCCAGTTTTCTACGAAATCGTGGTCATAAAGGTCTTCCTTGATGATTGTGTCGATAAAGGCCAAGGCCAGGGCGGCATCGGTTCCGGGGCGCAGTTGCAGCCAGTATTCGGCTCGAGCCGCCAGCCAAGTCAGACGGGGGTCGACCACGATCAACTTGGTCCCCATCTTCATCAGGTCTACGATCCAATGGCCGAAGAATCCGTCACCATTACTGATCAAGGGGTTGTTGCCCCATACCATAACGACCTCAGGCTTGGTCCAACTGGGATCATCGTAACGGAGTTCAAGATTTTGGGAACAGTCAGCCACGAAAAAGTCGCCCATGCAAACCATGGTGGTTGCGGTTCTGGGCAGGTAGCATGCATCGCCGCTGAGGAAGCCTAACGCAAAGTTAGGGCTCTTAAAAGCTGAATAAGTCAGATAAGGAGTATGCCAGATAATGTTGCGTCCGGTCCCCTGCATTCCTACAATGGATTCCGGTCCATAGTCTCTCCAGATGTCGCGAACGTTTTTCTCAATAATATCCAGTGCCTCGTCCCAGCTGATTCTTTCCCATTTGTTTTCACCGCGTTCACCAGCCCGCTTCATTGGATATTTAAGACGATCAGGATGATTTACTGCCTCAACCATGTTCAGACAGCGCATACATAAACGTCCCTGATTGTAAGGACTGTTAGGGTCGCCTTCGATGTCGACGATCTTGCCGTCCTTTTCATAGAAAAGAACACTGCAGCCGTCATGACATCCAGGAGCGGTCCACTGACAAGTGCGGGTTACGGTTACTCCGTCGCCTTCCTGCCAACGCCACTCCTTGTGATAAACGTCAAGGTTTACATCTTTGGGGATTACTTCTTGTGGTTTCTTTGACATTCGTTTCCCTCCTAAATAATAATCACAACTATATTTAAAACTTCCGGAAAGTAAACTTCGGCTCTCCCTCCCTTCAATAAATCGCAGACAATTATCATGGTTGTTTTAGGATATTTGTAAACACTCGCATACATAGAAGAGCAAAAGACGTGCCAAGTTGTTGCCTGTCAACAAAATAAAAATCCAAAGCCTAGATACAGGCATTTCGAAAGTCTTACCCCAATAAAATCCAAGCATAATTTTCAGGAGCACTTTTGCCGGAGTTTCATTTTTTTTGGCCGCGTCCTGATTGCAAGACGCTATGGTTTCCGAAATGGGACTCAAAAATAGTGAATGGAAAGTTGGTAAAAAGAAAGGCATAAGAC
>DATMYB010000286.1:0-6138 GCA_035561215.1 Syntrophomonas sp.
ATAAACAAACCGTGGCCAGGGTCAGCGCCAAGTGCTCCTGCATGTTTATACATTCCACGCGATTAAACTAGTGCTCTGTTAAGCCTAAAACTTCAATTCCCGTCGGCTAAATTTTCGCAGGGCTGCGTTGTCGTCAATCGCAATACGTCCAGTATTGCTCAATCCTCCGCCTTGCCCTGCAAAAATTTTTCTCGACGGATAAAATAAACTTTTAGACTTAACAGAGCACTAGGCTTTTGCAGTGGAATCATAAGTTATTTTTAAATTATATTCGATTTTAGTATTTTTTGTGCGTTTATTACTCACACTATAGTTTGTGCGAGGGATGAAGAGGAGGTTCATATATTGGCCCGAAATCGAAGTATCATGTCCGAACAGCTCAAGTATGAGATTGCCCGCGAACTTGGTGTCGATAGTATTGTGGCCGCTCAAGGCTGGGGCGGTGTTAGCTCCAGAGACTGCGGCAACATGGTCAAAAGTGCCATCCAAATCGCTGAACGCAGTATTGCCGGTCAGAACACCCGCAACTCGCTGTAACGTATCTCGCACACCGGAGCCGGCGCGACATACGCCGGCTCATTTTTTGAAAACAGACACAGGGGGACGGTTCTCTTGTGTCTACCGGCTTCTTTTTGACACAAGAGAACCGTCCCCCTGTGTCGTTGCCAACTGCAGGCTACATGATCTGATAGTTGGGCGCTTCTTTGGTTATTACCACATCGTGGGGATGGCTTTCGATCAATCCGGCGTTGCTGATTTTTATAAACTTGGTTTTTTCTTGCATTTCCTTGATGTTGGCTACGCCGCAGTAACCCATACCGGCCCGCAATCCGCCCACCAGTTGGAAAACGGTTTCGGAAACGGCGCCTTTATACGGGGTACGCCCTTCAATGCCCTCGGGCACCAGCTTTTGCGCATTTTCCTGGAAATAACGGTCGCTGCTGCCCTCGACCATAGCGCCCATGGAACCCATGCCACGATAGACTTTAAAACGACGGCCCTGCAGCATGACTTCTTCTCCGGGGCTTTCATCGGTACCGGCCAGCAGATTACCCAGCATTACTAAATCAGCGCCGGCCGCAATGGCTTTAGCGATATCGCCGGAGTACTTTATGCCGCCGTCAGCGATAATCGGAATATCGTATTTTTTGGCCGCCTGGGCACAGTCGGACACGGCGGTGATCTGAGGTACGCCGATACCTGCCACGACCCGGGTGGTGCAGATAGAACCGGGGCCGATCCCGATCTTTATGCAGTCGGCGCCGGCTTTGATCAGGGCTTCCGTAGCCTCGGCGGTAGCGACGTTGCCGGCCACCAATTCCACAGCGGGGAATTCTTTTTTGATAGCGGAGACCATATCGATCACGCCCTGGGAATGGCCGTGGGCGGTATCCACCACGATCACGTCCACCCCGGCGCTGATCAGCGCCTGGGTCCTCTCCAGCGTGTTTTTAGCAATGCCCACCGCGGCTCCCACCAGCAATCTTCCGCGTTTGTCCTTGGCGGAGTGGGGATACTTGATATTTTTCTCGATATCTTTAATGGTAATCAGGCCTTTAAGATTAAAATCATCGTCCACCAGCGGCAGTTTCTCGATTTTGTATTTGCGCAGCAACTGCATGGCCTCATCCATGGTCGTATCCACCGGCGCGGTAACCAAATTGGTACTGGTCATGATATTTTTGATCGGCTGGGTGAAATCGGTCTCGAAGCGCAAGTCGCGGTTGGTGAGTATGCCTACCAGTTTGGGGCCTTCGGTGATGGGCACGCCGGAAATGCGGTAATGTTCCATGATCTCCAGGGCGTCGCTGATACGGTGTTCGGGGGAAAGATAGAAGGGATCGGTTATGACTCCGTGCTCGGAGCGCTTGACGCGATCCACCATTTTGGCCTGCTCTTCGATGCTCATGTTCTTGTGGATAATGCCGATACCGCCCTCGCGGGCCATGGCAATTGCCATGCGGGACTCCGTTACCGTATCCATGCCGGCGCTCATTATAGGAGTTTCCAGTCTTATGTTACGGGTCAAACGGGTGGACACATCCACTTCGTTTGGCAGCACGGTAGAATGTCCGGGAATCAACAAAACGTCATCAAAGGTGAGACCCTCTTTGCTAAATTTGTCGTTCACTGTCTGGCCTCCTTATATAAAAGTTAAATAATTTTATACTATCAGCTTTTACTTTGCAAGCGGCAACGGAAAAATTTCGGTATTTGGTTCAGCGTCGCCCTCATTGGCAAAAATGTGCGTTTGAAGCGGCTAATGAAGCAGCAGCAAGCATATGCCTGCGTCTCGGACATTCAATAAGGCCCGCAGCCAGCCACCCAAGCAAAAAGGCGAAGCAATCATATGCTGCTCCGCCTTTCAGTTATGTAAGCCGCCGGATCACGGCAGCAAATTCACGGAAACCGATCCCGAACTATTGATGTTCATCTTGTGTTGCCCCGAGCCCAGCGTCAATCTGCCTTCTGCCCCGGACGGTTCCGCTTCCGCCTCGTCATATCCGGCCGGATAGATTTTCTTGATATCCCATGCGGCATTCCCCTTTAATTCACCGTAAGCACCGGTCCGGACCAGCAGGGCCGCGTTGGAGGCCGCGGGAAGGTTCAGGGCCGCATCGTTAACCCCGTCAATATACCAGTCATTGCCGATTTCATCCGCATGTATCTGCAGGTCGCCGACGCCGCTGTATATTTTAACCTGCAACTGTGGCGGCAGATAAATCGTATTGTTTTGCCCGTTTATTCCTGCTGCCAGTGAGCTTAACGGACGGGCGGAGGTAAAAGCGATAAAAAGCGTGTCTCCGTCCCTCCGGGTCTGCAGCCATTGGCTCTGCTGCAGGATCTGCATGGCCTGGGTATGTGAAGGAGCGGTCACATCAGCCTTGCATGTCGCGGTGATTTTATCCGGAGGACCGCTGAGAATCTCCAGGGATGACTCGGATTTTTCTATAATTACTGTTTTCAAGGCGGCGTCAACCGGAATGGCATCAGCGGTATGAATCAAGTCATAGTTCTGCGATATCATGGAAATTTTACACTGCTCAACCACTCCGGTCTCGCGCAATGCTTCCATGGTTAATCCAAACCCGAGCAGCATGATGATTATAAAAACGCTTAAAATATCATATGAAACTTTGATATTGTTTTTATTGGCCTGCCATGATTGCCATAAAACCTCCGCTCCCAGCAGGATAAAGATGAGCGGCCACCACTTCGCCGCCCAGTCCAATACGATTTTTTCATTAATCTGCGCGTATAACAGTCCCAGCCCTGTAACCAGCAGGACAATCCCCATGCTCAACGTGCCTACTCTCCAGGTTCGCATGATGCTTCCTCCTTTTCGGCCGCGGCTGCCGGCGCTTCATTGTGTTCTCCCCGCAGCAGCAGGACCCCGCCCAGAATAAGCAGGACGGCCACCACCCCGGTACGCAGACAGTTTTGAATTTCCCAACTGATATACGGAAACAGGATGCGTTCAGCAATGATGATGACGCCGAACAAAATAAGCCCCCAGCCGACCAATTTGGAGTGATCCATAATAAAAGGGAATACCGCCACTTGTTCAATATCCTCGGTTGGTCCGGATTGATACAGATGATACGCGCCAAAGACGCTGTAGCACCACAGCACCGGCAGGATAAATCCGATAAAACTGATTCCCAGCCAGCCCATTAGGAATACCGCCAGGAAAAAGCCGGTCATTAGCCTGATTCCCTGATTCATAAGGCCCAGATACATATGCCCGGCGCCAGGGACAAAAGAGAAGAAAATGGTCATCCATTTGCTTTTATTTTGCATGTTGCTCGTTCCTTTCTTTTTCTATTAAGATTTCTTCCATCAGCCGGGGTCCGTTTTCCAGCAGCTGGACGTTCCACCCCCGGCTTACTTTAGACTCGATATTCTGGGTCTGCAGCATACACTTTTGTGAAATCTGCATGCTTTGATCCACCATAAAATCAAATACGCCTCCGCCCATCAATGCCAGCGTCAGCCCCGCGGCTGTAACATAATAGGCCATGAGGCTCCTGCGATCAAGCTTTTTCCTGCCCGGAGGGGTTTGCGGCTTAACCGGGGCCGGCGGAGGCGGCTGAATTTTATCCAGCAAGGTATCGGTAAAATCCAAGGGAACCATATTTATGACGGCTTTGAGGTCTTCCTCGTCAAACAATCTCAAATAGTATTCCTGGCAGTCTTCACAATGGCACAAATGTGCTTCCAGCTCAGCGGCCACTTCCGGCTCCAGGGATTTAGATTTATAAGCCTGCCATTCGTCCGGGCTAAAATGCATTGATTTCAACTGCCCTCCTCCTTCCATTGTTGTTTGATCATGGTCCGCGCCCGGTAGAGTCTTGATTCCACGGTTTTAACACTGATACCGGCGCGCTCCGCGATCTCGGCATAGGGCCTGGATTCAAAATAGTATTCCCGGATGATCTGCCCGTAAATGGGGGGCAGTCTCCGGCAAATCTCCTGCAGCCGGCTTTGGTTTTCATTCCTGATCAGCAGCAGGTCCGGCGCCCGGCTTTCATTTTCATCCTCCAGATAATCAATATCCAAAAACTCCTGCTGGCTGTACTTGCGGTGCGAACGTTTCCAATCCAGGGTCTTGTGCAACGTTATTTTTCCAAGCCAGGCCTTGAAATTCTGGGGGTTATAATCCGGCAGGGAGCGATATACCTGCAGGAACACTTCCTGGGCGATATCCTCAGCGTCGCTGCCTGCCGGAAGAAGGTTGAGAATTATGGCAAATACATAGGCCTTGTAACGATCGACTAAGATTCTGAATGCATTCTGATCTGCTGCCATTACTTGCGCCAGCAGCTCTTCATCGCTTAAAACCATAACCCCCTCCTTTCCCTCTTCAACTATAATAACGGTATAATAATTAAAAACCCTGCAAGTTTTGCAGATTTATTTATGTTTTGCACGAATCCGAAAGAAATAATGCAATCATTGAGATCCGTCAGTTACATATCGTTTGCCGGATACCTGCCGTCTCGATATAATAAATACGGCATTTATGGATAAATAGATTCGATCTGATCGGTTCTGGAATGAGCGGAAGAATAGAGGGGTAGATTTTATGGAAATGGAAAAGAAAGCGTTGAAAAAACGAATTGACGCAGCCGCCGGCAGGGTCCCGGCGGATCTGGTCATAAAAAACTGCCGGATCGTGGATATATACAACGCCGCCATCCTGGAGAATCAGAGCATCGCCATTGTGGACGGCTGCATCGCCGGCATCGGCGACTATACCGGCATCCGGGAAATCGATGGGACTGGGCAGTATGCTCTACCCGGGTTTATCGACGGTCATATCCATATTGAATCTTCCTATGTTACTCCGGAGGAAATCGGCCGCCTGCTAGTTCCCCACGGCGCCGCCACCATTATCGCCGATCCTCACGAAATCGTTAACGTGTGCGGTATGGACGGGTTGGACTTTATGCTGGCCGCCGCCCGCCAGACCAAACTGGACATCCGTTTCATGCTGCCTTCCTGTGTGCCGGCCACGCCTTTTGAAAACGCCGGCGCGGTCATTGATGCCGCCACCATGGAAAAGCCGATTAAGGAGGAACAAATCCTGGGACTGGCGGAGTTTATGAATTTTCCGGGGGTGATCCATGCCGATGACGACGTGCTGGATAAACTGCTGGTAGCTATGGGGGTGGGAAAACTTATCGACGGCCACAGTCCCGGCATCGGCGGCCGGGATCTGAATGCCTACGCAGCCTGCGGCATTCACACCGACCATGAGTGTTCCACCACCGAGGAAATGCTGGACCGTCTCTCCCGCGGCATGTACGTTCTTCTGCGGGAAGGCTCCGCCTGCCACAATCTGCGTACCCTGCTCCGGGCGGTGACGCCGGCCAACAGCCGCCGCTGCGTTCTGTGCTCCGACGACCGTCAGCCGGAAACCATCCTGACCCTGGGGCATCTGGACAACCACCTGCGCATCTGCGTGGAAGAAGGGTTGGACCCGATCATCGCCGTGCAAATGGCCACCCTCAACGCAGCGGAATGTTTCGGCCTGCGGGACCGGGGCGCCATTGCGCCAGGTCTGCGCGGCGACATCGTACTGGTGGACAATCTCCAGGATTTCCAGGTTCGGCGGGTCTTCATCCGCGGCGAAGA
>DATMYB010000287.1:0-3888 GCA_035561215.1 Syntrophomonas sp.
CGAATTTTTGGGCAACGTATCCCATGAACTGCGTACTCCGCTGACTTCCATCAAAGGCTTCGTGGAGACGCTGTTGGACGGCGCTATGGAAAACAGCGACCAATGCCGCCGGTTTTTGTCTATTATCGATACCGAGACTTATCGTTTGGGACGTTTGATCGAAGACATGCTCAGCTTGTCGGCCATAGAATCCAAGGAGCGCATCATGCGCCCTAAACCGGTGTGCATGCTTACCTCCATGCGCAGCGTGCTGAATATTTTAGGTCCGCAAATCAGCGAAAAATCGTTGCGGGTAGATCTGATCTACCGCAACGATCATTCCTATATTTATGCGGATGAAGACCTGCTTAACCAGGTTTTTATCAATTTGCTGGATAACGCTATCAAGTTCACGCCGGAAAACGGCAGCATAGTAATACGCTGTAAGCGGCAGGGCAACCGTTTGATCCTGACCATAACCGATACCGGTATGGGGATTCCCAGGGAAAGCCTGCCACGAATATTTGAGCGGTTTTACCGCGTCGATAAGGCCCGTTCCCGCCGCCAGGGCGGCACCGGCTTAGGACTGTCGATCGTGAAACACATTGTGGAATCCCATGGCGGGGAAGTCTTTGTAGAAAGCGAAGTAGGCCAAGGTTCAACTTTTGGAGTAAGTTTTATCGCTCTTTAGAAAAATACAGACGCAATCTTGATTCCCTGATTTTATCATGTTGAATGTATAAACATGAAGAAGCACTTGGCGCCACGGGGGACACCAGGTGTTTCCCCATGCGGAGTGAATGTTTATACATTCCCACTAACGAATTATAATTTTTTGCAGTGGAATCAATCTTAAATTCAGCCCGATACGATCATGACGGCGATATTGCTCTCCTCTTGAGGAGGAAACCATGTCGGACAGAATGAAAAGAACGCAAAAAGACCGGGCTATAGGCTTGATGCTTAAAAAAGTTATCCTGGTTTTAGCTGTGGTGCTGGCCGTCGGTTTTATTTATTTTATCGGGCGCAGCTTGTTTGCAGCCTATAATCAGAGCCGTCTGGAAACGACGCTGGCGGAGTACGGCGCCCTGAAAGAGACCCTGCGGGGAGACGGGCTGGTGCTTCACCGGGAAACAATTTTCAAAGCCCCGGCAGCGGGATTTTTTGAAAATACGGTGGATGACGGTAAAAAAGTCAGCGCCGGTATGCTGCTGGGTTATTATACGGTCAAAGAAGATAAAACCCCATTGCACGCGGCTGTAAGCGGGATTTTTACCCGCCGGACGGATGGTTTGGAAGAGGTGCTGCAAAATCTGACCCTGGCGGCGGCGGGACCGGGAGTTTTCAGCTACCGCCCGCAGCAGCATGATCCTGCGGCAGAATTTAAGCCCGATCAGACTGTTTATAAGATCGTCGGCAATCTGGAACCGACCCGGATGATATTACAGTTCCCGCTGGGACAGGATGTCACTGAATTGCAAAAAGATCAAACTGCGACGCTGTCGGTTAAGGGCCGGGTGCTGGGCGAATGCACAGTGATTGACTATAAAAAGGATTTTAACAAACTGGTGATACTGGTAGAATTCCCAGTTTTCAGGGAAGACCTGCTGAATACGCGTCAGATCGGCGTCGATTTAATCTTCACATCGCCGGAAGGTTATCTGGTCCCCGAAAAATCTTTGCTTGTCAGCGCCGGAGAAAAAGGTATATACTGCGTTAACGGCGAAAGAATAATCTTCAAAACGGTACAGGTACTGACGATTAAGAATGGAACCGCTTTGGTGGAAGGACTGCAGACCAACGACATGGTGGTGGTCAATCCGGAGCGGGTGAAATTATGATATAAGTAAGATAAAGGTGATAATTATGGTAGTATTAAAAAACAATCTGTTGACGATCCAGCGCAATATTGACATAGCCGCCCGCAAAAGCGGGCGCAGCGGCCGGGATGTGACCCTGCTGGCGGTTACCAAGACAGTGGACATTGATACCGCCAGACAGGCTTACGAGTTGGGGATCAGGGATTTCGGCGAGAATCGTACCCAGGAATTAAATCGCAAATTGGAAGCCATCCCTGAGGCACGCTGGCATATGATCGGGAGGCTGCAGTCCAACAAGCTGAAAGATATCGTGGGACGCGCCTACCTTATCCATTCCATGGACAGTTGGCATATGGCCGAGGAGATCGATAAAAGGGCGCGCCATCTGCAAACCGAAGCAGCGGTACTGCTGGAGGTTAATATTTCCGGTGAGGATCAGAAGACGGGGGTCGAGCCGGCAGATGTGGCCGGGATACTTGATTCATTGGGACAGTTGCCGGCTCTGCGATTATACGGTTTTATGACCATGGCTCCACTGGCCGACGAGAGCGAAGCCAGTCGTCCTGTTTTTGCCGAGTTATACAGTCTTAAGGAGAAATTGAAACACCGGTCTTATACGAATGTTGATCTGCAGTATTTATCTATGGGAATGTCGCAGGATTACGAAGTGGCAGTGGAAGAAGGCGCCAATATTGTGCGTATCGGCAGTGCGCTGTTTAATCAGGAGTGAATAGGTTGACCGGATATAATAATTTATTTGAGGGAGGCATCAAGCAAATGGGATTAATGGAACGTTTTTGGAACTGGTTAGGGGTACGCGAAGAGGAGGAATCCACCTTTATGGAACTGCCTCCCGGAGGGTATGATGCGGAAAACAAAACCGCAAATCTGGTCAGTATCCATAGCAACAAAAATCTCAAGGTCATAGTGTGCGAACCGGAAAAGTACGAGGAAGTTCAGACTTTGGCCGAGCATCTGAAAAACCGTAGACAAGTGATTATGAATTTTGAATCTACGCCGCCGGAGGTGTCACAGCGCATTATTGACTTTATCAGCGGCGCTACTTATGCCTTGGACGGTCAGAGCCAGCAACTGGGCCGCAACATTTTCCTGTTTGCTCCTTCAAATGTGGAAGTGGCGAAGGATCATCGCGTATTTATGCGTAAGAATCCGGCTCCCGTCAGCGACGGGTTTAGGGGAGACAGACGATGAACTGGTCCCTGGGGGTGATTGGCTGCGGGAATATGTCCTACGCTCTGGTGAAGGGAATCTGCCGCAGTGAGCAACAAAGGCCGGATCGAATCTACACCAATGATGTAAACGAAGCCCGGCTCGATTTGTTTGAACAGGAATTTGCCGCGTTGCGGGCCGACAAAACTGATCTGGTAGGCGCCTGCGATCTTATCATTCTGGGAGTTAAGCCCAATCAGGTAAAAGAGGCGTTGGGTGATACCAAGAGTGCCTGGAACGAGGATAAAGTTCTGCTTTCAATCGCCGCCGGCATCCGCACCGGATCTCTGGAAGAAATATTATCGCCTAACGTGCCGCGAATCGTTCGAGCCATGCCCAACACCCCCTGCCTGGTAGGAGCGGGTATGGCCGGCCTGTGTGCCGGCAGCACGGCTGGAACTGCCGACCTGGAAATGGTCAAAGGGTTGTTTGCCGCCAGCGGCAAGGCAATTGTGGTCAAAGAACATGATATGGATGCAATTGCGGCAGTGTCCGGCAGTGGTCCCGCTTATGTATTTCTGGTTATCGAAGCCATGATGGAGGCGGCGGTCAATGTGGGACTGAACAGTGCCGCGGCCAGAGAATTGGTGTTGCAGACGGTTAAGGGCAGTGTTATCATGCTGGAGGAAAGCGGGGAGCACCCGGCAGTACTCAAACAACAGGTTACTTCTCCCGCAGGAACGACTATTGCGGCTCTGCGCCAATTGGAAGCGGGAGGAATACGCCAGGCACTTTTCGATGCCATCGAAGCCGCTCGTGACCGCTCTATTGAACTCGGGTAGTAAATATTAGGAGGAAAACCGAATTTGAGTCTTTATTATATCGTCAATGTGATTTTTGAAGTATACACGTTTTTGAT
>DATMYB010000288.1:0-6843 GCA_035561215.1 Syntrophomonas sp.
GTTCTGGAGCTTTACAAGAACCTGATGCCCGGCTGCGACGACCTGGCGGTCAGTTACGCCGATATCTTCACCCGCAACGACGAAGAATCTATTTCGTTTTTACTTAAATTTTATCAGGCGACAGCCGAACTTCGCCACCAAAACCCTCGGCAATCGATCCTTTTCAATACTCATGACAATATCTGCTTCCCCTTTTTCGTCGAACAGGTGTGGGACATGCTGGACGAAAAAAATCAGGCGAAGGTGGCGGCCCGAGCCGGCTGCGATGAAATTGCGGCCATCACCGACACGTTTATTGCGGATGCGGAGTTGCGCAACTGGTTTCGCGGGGAAATAGCCGCCAATTTGGGGCAGGACGATTTGTTCAGCTTAAACGAGATAATCGCGCTGCAGAATTTTTCTTCCGGCGGAGAATCCTCTTTTCTGAAATACGTTTATCCTCATATTAAAAAAGCCACTGGTAAAGTCCTTGACGCCGGCTGCGGCGCCGGTTTTGCCACCATGGTCATGAGCCAGTTCGCCGATGTCTATTCCATCGACGCCTGCCAGCCCCGGTTGGAAAGAGCCACCGCCATGTCCAACCTACGCAGGCATGGAGTCCAGAATTTCTTTTCCGGCGTTTTTAAACTAATTGAGGATGAACTGGGGGATCTGGCGGATAACGTGCACCTGAATGCTACTGCGGAACTGCTGGCCGGCGAACCCCGGCAGGTTGAATTTACCTGCGGAAGCATCGACGCGTTGCCGTATCCCGATCAGTTTTTCGATATGATCAATTGCCTGGATGTGCTGGAACACACCTACGACCCCGCCCGGATCATCAACCAATTTTCACGGGTGCTGAAACCTGGGGGCTTGCTGTTTATAACCGTTCCTACCAAATACGGCGAAGTCGTCCAGCATTATTACGAAGGACTGGATGGGTCCATGTTCCCGGCCATGCTGCATATGCACCATTTCGATCCCCGAATCTTGAATGATATGATGCGGCAAAACGGCTTTAAAGAATACCAGCTTACGCCCTTCGACTTCATGAACTGGGACGCCTTTGTGGAAGTTGCGGACAAATCTTCCCACGCCCGGCTGGCGGAGGAATTGAAATCCCATCCCGCACCCCAGGTAGCCTTGCAGCTTTTCGCCATTTATGAAAGAATGTAATTATTCTTCCGGCCAGGACTCGTACCAGGTGTAGTTGATGGCGTTCACGCCGGCTTTGCTGGCGGATTGCTGGTTATAATAATTAGTATTGCCGAAGTAAACGTCCACCCAATACGGGTGCGAGGGCCACAAACCGTAATATACGTCGCCGGTGTCGTTGACAATCAGTTGCGTATATTTTTCTCCTTGAACGTCGATAGGTTCATGCAGGTACAGCTTGGTACCGAAAGGGATGATGGGACTGCGGGCTTCACCGCCGGCATTGAGCGGATAGCGGGGATGGACCGCTCCGGAACCGATAAAGTATTCTTCGCCGGCTGACGATACCGGCGCGTTGGCCGCCTCGGTATAGGCGGTCGATTTTTGATCTTTGGCAGTAAATTCAATGTACCATTTTTCTGCTTTCTTGGGCGTATCGGCTGTTTTTTTCTGGACCGGCTTTTGGTCGGGCTGTGGTTGGGTGGATTTTTGCAGGTGATACAGTCCGAAACCCAGCACAAAAAGGATTATGGCCAGTATTGGTATGACAAGCAAACGCGCGTTCCGTAACATAGCGACCTCCGTTTTTTATTTATTTTGTGTCTGGGAGGGAAATTCTATAAAATTTCGTTGAGGAAAGTCATTACCTTACAGGAATTTGCTGTAAACCATTTATCAAAGGAGATGTAACCATTTGTCAGTTGTAAACGCAGGAATCGATGTAAAATTATTTGATTATCTGGTGAATTCAGTAGCCAACACCAACTTTTATAATTTGCTGGATATGAATCTGGTTTCACTGGGTCCCGGCCAAGCCGAACTGGAAGTGCTGGCGGAAGCCAAACATACTAATCCGATGGGACTGGTGCATGGCGGACTGATCATGTCCATCGCTGACGCCGCCATGGGCAACGCTATCCGCAGCCTTGGGGTTGTCGGCGTTACCGCCGACTGTTCGGTTTCATTTCCCGGCGCCGCCCGTCTGGGAGAAAAACTGACTGCCCGCGGTCATGTAGTTAAAGCCGGCAAGAATCTGCTGTTCGCCGAAGCTACAGTGTGGGCCCAGGACCGCATGCTGGGGCAGAGCAAAGCAACTTTTTTCAATACCGGCAAGATTGAGCTGCATTAGTAGTCTGTTAGACCTAAAACTTTCATTCCCGCCGGCTAAATTTCCTCCGGGCTGTGTTGTCGTCGATCGCAATACATCCAGGATTGCTCACTCCTCCGCCTTGCCCTGCGAAAATTTTTCTCGGCGGATAAAATAAACTTTTAGATCTAACAAACTACTAGGAGAGCGCAATGGATAATAATCTTTTGAATATTGAAGAGTTTTGCTTGTTTACTTTTGCCAGTACCTCCGCCGCGCTGAAGGCGGAGAGTGTATTGAAAGCCCAGTCTTTCGAACATATAATGATCCCGACCTTGCGGGAGATTTCCTCCAGTTGTGGTTTATCCGTAAAAATTCGCCCGGAGGACCTGGAATCATGCCGGCAAATCCTGGCGGATCACCGGATCAAAATAGAAAAATGCTATTATGTTCGTAAAGACGGCGGCAAATATAAAATCAGCGAAGTTGCTTTTTAACCAGGACCTGAAAACCCGGCTGCAAACCAAAACGCTCGGGTTGTTTGTGAAAGGCCTATGCAATGAAATACGAAGACAGTGCTTTTCTTGAAGAGCAGATTAATATGTGGCTGGGAGAAGAGGGGGTCATGTTCCGGGAGTTCTCCGGGTTCCAATTCCGCTCCCAGCAGTTGACTTTGTCCCAAACCATATTGAATGCTTTCATCGACGAAGGATTTCTGCTGGCGGAGGCCGGCACCGGTATCGGCAAAACCTTTGCGTATCTGATCCCGGCCATTTTGTGGGTTCAGCACACCAACAATAAAGTAGTTATCTCCACCCGCACCAAGGCCCTGCAGCAGCAGATCACCGACCAGGATCTGCCTAAACTGCTGCAGCTCATGAACGGCAAAATCAAATATGCCGAGGCCAAAGGCCGGGAAAATTTTCTCTGCTGGAACAAATACATGCGCATTCTGGCGGGCCGAAAACAGCTATCACCGGCGGAGCAGGATTTTATTCAGTCGCTGCTGCGCTGGGCGGAGCATACCGCCAGCGGCGATCGCAAGGAATTGGATCTGCCCGGAGAAACCATGCGGCACTGGCCGCTGCTGGCCGCCGACCGCAACAGCTGCGCTCGCGACCAATGCCGTTATCAAGACAAATGCTTCCGGCTGAAAATGATCCGCAACGTGCACAAAGCAGACCTGATTATCGTCAATCACGCCCTGCTGCTGTCGGATATGCTGATCGATAACCGGGAGGCCAGCATTCTGCCCGACTACGATTGCCTGATCGTCGACGAAGCCCACACTTTTATCCGGGAATCCTTTGAACGGCTTTCCTACCGCTTCAGTCATACCGACGTGAAAATCCTGCTAAGCGCCTTGTATGAAAGGAACCGGGGACGCGGAACCCGAGGATATCTGCAGCATTTGCCCGCTGCTTATCCCCAACTGAACGATATCGTCGCTGAGGCTACCATGTTTGCAGATCAGGCGGCGCAGCGGTGCGAAGAATTGTTTCAGCATTTGAACGGCGTGGCCGGATATAACCACGACTACGGGTTTCATCATATTATCAATGAAAGCGATCAAAGCCGCCCGGCTTTCGAACAGGCGGTGGACAAATATTTTGCATGGAAAGAAACCGTTAACCATCTGTTGGACCGGCTGAACGAAATCAACCAGGAAATAACCGGCGACGATGAATTTCCGGAACTGTTCGGCGTCATCTCGGCATTGGCCGAAATCAGCAACGCGGCCACGGAGATCATGGA
Source organism: Syntrophomonas sp. (assembly GCA_035561215.1). Taxonomy (GTDB): domain Bacteria; phylum Bacillota; class Syntrophomonadia; order Syntrophomonadales; family Syntrophomonadaceae; genus Syntrophomonas_B. Next base: position 3,980 of record DATMYB010000288.1, read on the forward strand.
GGAAGGCCTGAATCGCAGCGACAGCATTTGTTGGCTGGAGTATGAGCGGGGCAGGGCGGAAGCCATTTGCTCTTCGCCCATCTATACTGGCGAAATGATAGATGAATTGCTTTACCGACGTATGCGAACCCTGGTGATGCTTTCCGCCACCATGACTGTGGATAACAGTTTTGACAACTTCATCAACCGCAGCGGCTTGTACTGGTACGCCCAAGACGGCAGGCTCAATACCTTGATCGAAGATTCGCCTTTCGATTACGAGCGCAATGCCGCGTTGTATATCGCTAATGATATGCCCGATCCCACCCATCCCCGCTTTTTGCCGGAACTGCAGCGAGTGCTGACCGACATTCTGCTGACCAGTGGCGGACGATCCATGGTGCTGTTTACCGCCCGCAAGCAGATGGAGGACATTGCCGAGGCACTGCGTCCTCTGCTGCTGGCCGCTAATCTCAAATTGCTGGTACAGAACCAAGACGGTGAATTTGCCAGCCTGATGGAAGCCTTTAAAAACAATGAAAACGCTGTTCTAATGGGAGTGGATACCTATTGGGAGGGCATCGATCTCAAAGGGGATCTGCTGAAATGCCTGGTGATCGTGAAACTGCCTTTCCGCTCGCCTACGGATCCGTACTGTTCGGCTTGGGACAAATACTACCGGCAGCAGGGAAAGAACAGTTTCGAGCATTTTTTGCTGCCCGACGCCGCTATTCGCCTGAAACAGGGGGTCGGCAGGCTGATCCGCAGCGAAACCGACCGGGGGGTGGTGCTGGTACTGGATACCCGTCTGCTTTATAAAAAATACGGCCCGGTGCTGCAAAACAGCCTGCCGTTGACGAATATAGCCCCGGTGAAAATCAATCAGTTAGTTGGAAAAATCAAGGAATGGATTTAATCGGAATAGAAATGTGATTCCCCTGCAAAAACTTATAATTCGTTTGTGGAATGTACAAACATTCCGTCGCCAGACTCAGCGTCAAGTGCTCCTTCATGTTTATACATTCCACATGATTAAATCAGGCTTTTTGCAGGGGAATAGAAATGTGAACATTTTGCTGCCTCGTTTCATAATATAACTCAGAGCAATCAGAAAATGAAGGAGTGACAGCGGTGCGCGTTTATTATTTTCGTATCCCGATCTTTGTAAGAAACATACTGATGAAAATATGGGGTTGAGACATAGAGATAAACTTAGGGTCATTCCCGCCGGAAGCGGAGACGAGGGTTAACCAATGCGTAACGGCTGCCCGAGGAGGTTACTGGTATGTCCAATCCCAGCCTGATCATGGGAATCATTTTTCTGCTGGCTGGATTCATCCTTCTGCTGGTCAGCCGTTAATTGTCGGCCGGCAATGGAGGGTCTGCCGGCCGGGCAAACATGCAAATTATGCGAACCGGAAAACCAATTTTTCCGGTTTATTTTTTTAGTTGGGGTTCAGGCCGATGCCTATAATGCCACCTAAAGCTCCGGCACCCAGACAGGCGAAAAAGTTCAGTATGAAACTGCGGATATCCATATTGGAATATTGAAATATCAAGGAAAAAATCAATAAGAGGATATAAAACAAAACCCCCATGGTAAGGCCGCGGATCAAACCTTTGTTACCCCGTGCTTTGCTTACGTAAGACGATGCGTAAAGAACCGATGCGATTAAAATAATATTGCCAATGATTCCGGTCAGCGTTTCCGCCAGGGAAGTAAAATAAATTACTACCGACGTTGCCAGGCAGCAGATAATGCCGAAAAGCAGCGCCTTGAGCAAGCCCTGCAATTCAACGGATTTAACGATCCCCATCCAATCCACCTCCTTTTTTGTAAAATATGCCAGTGACCGCCAGAATATGTCCCAATAATAAATGCCTAAAATAACCAACTCTCACATAAATATTTAGTCAGGAGAGTGGTTAAGATGAGTAATGCCTTGGCCTGGAGCTTGCTGGCGGGATTATGTACGACGGTGGGCGCCGCGGCGCTTTTACTTAAACAAAAATGGAGCCACCGTAATTTGGCTTTTTTCCTGGGTCTGGCGGCAGGAGTAATGACTGCGGTGGTAGTCTTTGACATGATGCCGTCCGCTTTGATCGCCGGCGGCAAGCAGGGAGTGGCAGGCGTTGCCGTTGGTCTGCTGCTCATGTTTCTGGCCGTCCGGCTGCAGAATGACGCCATTAATTCCACCCAGACCCTAGTCAGTCTGGGTTATATGATCATGCTGGGCATCGCCCTGCACGATCTCCCTGAAGGTATGGCCATTGCTTTCGGAGAAGAAATGAAAAGCAGGACTGGTATGGTTATTGCGCTGGGCATAGGTATACATAACATGCCGGAGGGCATGGCTATCGCCGCGCCGCTGTTGATGAGCGGTATGAAAAAAACCAAGGTTTTGCTGCAAACCACGCTATTATCGTTGATCACTCCAGCCGGCACCATACTGGGCCGTTATCTGCTGTATCTGGTGCCGGGATTGCTGCCATTTATGCTGGGGCTGGCTTCTGGCGTTATGCTGTATCTGGTAGTATTTCAGTTGTGGCCCCAGGCTGGCTATAAAAATAAAACCGGGCGCCGGCGTGGTTTTTTGCTGGGGATGCTGGTGATTTTCGCAGCTACCTATATGTAACCGTCACATCAACGTCTGGGAGTGGCACTCAGTAGTCTGATTCACCTAAAACTTTGCTTCCTACCGGCTAAATCCTCGCCTTGCGAGGTGCAGGATTCGTTGTCGTCAATCGCAATACGGACAGTATTAATCAACCCTCCGCCTTGCCCTGCAAAAAATTTCTTGGCGGATAACCTAAACCTTTTTGCGACCCAGACTACTATAATTTTACTTACAAGAATTTTTGTCAGTGAAATATATTTACTATAA
>DATMYB010000289.1:0-4181 GCA_035561215.1 Syntrophomonas sp.
GATCCATTTTGTTTAAAATAAAAATTATTTTCTTGCGGCTGATGATCCGCTCCAGGTCGGGATTGCGGCAGGAGAAAGGGGCGCGCGCATCCAACAGCATCAGCACGATGTCGACCAGTTTGATGTTTTCTTCGATTTCCCGTTTGGCTTTAACCATATGCCCTGGATACCAATTAATCGCCATCTTATCACCGCCTTAAAAAATTAAGAAAAAAAGAGAATACCGCAAGGTATTCTCTCCCGTAAATACTCAATTGGGTTTAGAATCTGCTTTTTTCCTTTACGCGGGCTTTCTTGCCGGTAAGGCCGCGCAAATAGAACAATCTGGCCCGGCGCACTTTACCTTTGCGGACGATTTCTATTTTGGCTATTTTAGGCGAATGAATCAGGAAAGTTCTTTCCACGGCTACGTTATAAGAGATTCTGCGTACGGTAAAAGTCCGTGACAGACCCGTACCCCTGATCTTCATAACCGTACCTTCAAAAATCTGAATTCTTTCGCGAGTACCTTCAACGACCTTAACATGTACTTTGACGGTATCTCCGGGCGCCATGCTCGGCAAATCTTTCTTGTATTGCTCTTCTTCAATCGATTTGATGATATCTTGCATGATGTCAACCTCCTTCCAGCAGGCGTTCATACATGTCGTTCATGCAGCGGACCACCTTAATTACAGAACATGCCTATTTTAACACAGTATCCGGCCTTGCACAAGGGAGAATCTATGATTGTTGTTAATCCTGCGATTGATTCCCATGCAAAAACCCTGATTTAATCATGTTGAATGTACAAACATGGAGGAGCATTTGACGCTGAGTCTGGCGACGGAATGTTTATACATTCCACCAACGAATGATAAGTTTTGGCAGTGGAGTCAAACTGTAAACCAAAATTCGCCCAGCAGCCGGTCAATGATAATCGAAACGGCGCTGCGCACCGACAGATGGTTATAGTCGCTGTCCGCCTCCACCGGTTCCAGGATATAATCGCAGCGTTCCACCAGCGACCGCTCCATGCCCCAGCCGGTACCGAACAACAGCAGATAGACGCCCTCTCCGGCAAAGATTTCCTCCTTCAGCCGGCGGTAGGAAATCGAGTTGGAATAAGGCCGCGCGTCCGTAGCCACGGTCACCGGTTTTTGTCCGGTTTCCCGGGTGATGGCGGCGACGGCCTGATCCAGGCTTTCCGCCCGGTGCAGTCGTTCAAACGCCTCCCGGCGATCCGGGTTGTAACTGCCGCCGTAACCTTCCTGCCAGTAGGACAGAATATCGTTGATCAACTCCTGCTGGCTGGCGGAGGGATGAACCACATAGAATCCATCCACGTTGTAGGTGCGGGCGGCCCGGGCGATATCATGCAGGTCCAGATTGGTCATCGAGGTGGTGACTACGTCCATGCGCTTGTTGTACATGGGATAATGCAGCAGGGCAATATATACTTTAGCTTTGCGCACCGTCTTCCTTCTTTCTGACGAACAATATTTCCTCCAGCAGCTTGCGCTCTTCCGGATCGTAATCCCGCTCCAGCAGCAGATCCGGCCTTTTCAGCAGGGTAGCCAGCAAACTCATTTTTTGGCGCCAGCGGCGGATTTCTTCATGATGGCCGGAAAGCAGCACGGGCGGAACTTCCAGGTCTTCAAAGCTACGGGGCCTGGTATACTGAGGATATTCCAGCAAACCGTCCGTAAAAGACTCGTCCCGGGCCGATTCATCATCCCCCAGCACCCCGGGAATCAGCCGGGCGACGGCATCCACCACCACCATAGCTCCCAGCTCGCCGCCGGTCAGCACATAGTCGCCGATGGATAATTCCTCGTCGATCAGGGTCATGGCCCGGGCATCGATGCCTTCATAATGCCCGCAGAGCAGCACCAGATGCTCTTCAGCAGACAGGCGGCGCACGGTTGGCTGATCCAGACGCCTCCCCTGGGGCGACAGGTAAATCACCCGCCCGGACGCACCTTTAACGCTGCGGATGGAACGGATAAGCACATCGGCTTTCATGACCATGCCGGCCCCGCCCCCAAAGGGATAATCGTCCGCCTGCTGGTGTTTGTCCAGGGCGAAATCCCTGATATTGACCGTATTTATCTGCAACAGCCGGTTTTGAACAGCCCGACCGATAATGCTCTCATTAAACGGTGATATGAACATGTCGGGGAAAAGGGTCAAAATATCTATACGCATGACTGACTCCAAAACATTTCTCGGTCCGGCGGTAAAAAGCCACTGTGGGGAGCTAATCCAGCAGTCCGTCCAGCAGCTTGACCGTCATTTTGCCGGCGGCCAGGTCTATATCAAGAATAACTTCTTTGATGGCCGGCAGCAGAATTTCGCCGTACACTTCCGAATCTACCGCGTAGACATCGTTGGCGCCGGTCTCCAGCACTTCCCGCAGCGGGCCCAGATAGCCTTTTTCCGTATCATAAACCGCCAGGCCTTTTAATTGAAAATGGTAGTAATAACCCGGCGGCAGCGGGAATACGTCTTTTTCCTCCACGCCCAGCAGTCCGTTGCGGTACAACTGGGCCGTTTCCATATCGTCGATCCCTTCCAGCTTCATCAGCAGCATTTCCTTGTAGGGGCTGCAGGATTCCACTCGATGCAGGGTGACTTTTTTGCCCTTGCTCAGATAAATCTGGCGCAAATCCTGAAAGCGCTCCGGGAAATCCGTCAGCGGCTGGACCTTGACGATGCCTTTGTAGCCATGGGTGCCCGCAATCCTGCCGATGCTCACCAATTCATTTGCATCCACCGCATCCATCTCCATATTCTCGGATCATCATTTTGCCAACATAACTCTGATTCCCCTGCAAAAACTTATAATTCTGTTAGTTGAATGGATAAACATCCGTCGCCAGACTCCGCGACGCTGCGCCAAGTGCTCCTTCATGTTTATACATTCAACCTAATCAAATCAGGCTTTTGCAGGGAATCAACTTTTGGCAAACAGGAAAGGGCTAATTGCTTAGCCCTATCTCATAATTTCTACCGTAACTTTTTTTCCTTCTTTGGCAGCAGTAGCTTTCGTCAGGGTTCGAATCGACTGGGCGATTTTGCCCTGCTTCCCGATCACCTTGCCCATGTCTTCGGGAGCTACCCTGAGTTCAATAATAATAGATCTATCACCGTCCACTTCGGTAACCTGAACCTGATCAGGATTATCCACCAGCGCGCGGGCAATATACTCAACCAGTTCTTTCACTAATGCTCACCCCCCTGGGTCCTTTTTAGACCTACTTGCGGCTTTCTGCAAACTTGCTGATAATTCCCTGCTTCTGCAAAAGCGACTTTGCTGTATCCGAAGGTTTTGCGCCGGTAGTCAGCCACTTCAGGGCCTTTTCCTCGTCGATTTTTATCGTGGCCGGCGTAGTCGAAGGATCGTAATAGCCGATTTCTTCAATAAAACGTCCGTCACGGGGTGATTTTTCATCCGCTACGACCATTCTGTAAAAAGGACTCTTTTTGGCGCCCATTCTTTTTAAACGAATTTTTGTTGCCATATTGTCACCTCCTTGCCATTATCAATGCTTGATTACACTGTAAAAACTTAGTTGGTTGAATGTATAAACATTCCGTCGCCAGACTCCCCACGGGGGAAACACCAGTGCTCCTCCATGTTTATACATTCAACGCGATTAGCTCAGATTTTTTGCAGTGGAATCATACTTTATCTGCACACAGGGCCGCACTTTGCAGTGACGCTCCCGCGGACAAATCACTTACTGCATGGGAAACTTCATGCCCGGAACCAAACCGCGCTTGCCTTTTTTACCGCCGGCGTCCGCCAGTTGCTTCATCAGTTTGCGGGATTCTTCAAACTGCTTCAACAGGCGGTTAACATCCTGCACCCGGGCGCCGCTGCCCATAGCGATTCTCTTTTTGCGGCTGCCGTTTATAACCGTCGGATTGCGCCGTTCCTGGGGCGTCATGGAATGAATGATGGCCTCCACATGGGCCAACTCTTTTTCATCAATCTGGGCGTCCATTCCCTTCAATTGCTTGCCCATGCCGGGGATCATGCCCAACAAGTCCTGCAACGGCCCCATTTTCTTAACCTGCTGCATCTGGTCCATGAAATCCTCCAGGGTAAATTCCTGTTTGCGGATTTTCATTTCCATTTCCCGGGCTTTTTTCTCGTCGAAATTTTCCTGGGCTTTCTCCACCAGGCTCAGGATATC
>DATMYB010000290.1:0-2950 GCA_035561215.1 Syntrophomonas sp.
ATATAAAAGCTGCATAACACGACTGTTTTGGTGCTTGTATAAAAATATTTTACAATTTTTTCAAATATATGTAGGGATTATTCTTTCTTGTACGTTATTATAGCAGACGCAATTCCCTTAATATTCCTTTTGCGTGCTATAGAAACTGTGACACCAAGGTTTAGCAGTGAAAGCTCCATAAAAACATAAAGAAAGGCCAGTAACACTACACACAACTGAATAGAGAAAAGGGCAAACCAACCGAAAGGTTGGGACGCAAAGCCAAAGGGTCTACAATGGCATGATAAAAGCCATTATGATAGCCTGGTTGCCAAACGTTTATACACAAGCCTGCCCTGCTTACGGGGCAGGCTTGTGTGCTGGTAGGCTATTCTTGTCTTTTGATGGATTTTGTCGGAAATTTTGTAAGGATTATTCAGATACCTGGCTTTTGCCCTTTGCTCCGGCGAAAGGGGTATTTATTATGAGTTACACATCCATACAATCCTGTTGGACCCGTTGGAGATGGAAATAAAGAAGACGGAGCAATTGGTACATACAGAGTCTTAAAACTAAATAAATTCAAAAAGTCAGCAGTTTGTCTTGTGCATACTGCTGACTTTTTTCATTCGACAAATAAACAGCATCCTCGACTTCCATCTTTTTCCTTTTACCTTTTTCGACTGCTAAAAAGCGCATTTATTATTCCACGCTGCCGATCTCCTCCGCTTCTGTTTGGTTCTTCACAAAAACCAAACAGAACGGAGGTTAAAAAATGTGGGAACACAATGACGGTATTGGTGAGTCCAGTGTATTGCAAAACCAATTCACGACCTATCTTGTAACGGCTGTACATAGACGTAAAATCCAATATTTACAGGTCAAATCCCGACGACTGAAAAATGAAATTCCTTTGGATCCTCAGGAAGAACGAAAGGAATTTAGGTCTGATCTGGATATAACATCCCAATTACCACTTTTGGATCAGCTTGAAAGCAATGAGCTCCGCCAGGCGCTTGAACAGCTCAAGGGACGGGATTTCTTCATCTTGACTAAGAAGGTGTTGGATGAACGCTCCTTTCAGGAGATTGCCGACGAAACCGGAATCGCCTATAAAACCATTGCCTCCATCTACTACAGGCTGATCAAAAGACTACGACACCCGGCACAGTTGCGCGAGTTTGTTGCTGCGAAATGGTGTTTCCATGAAAGAGATTCAGGCATGGTTGGGCCATAGCGACTATGGAACCACGGCAAACCTCTATGCGCATCTGGATATGGAGGCATCTATGCTTGTATCTGCCGAACGGCTGAGCAATGGTCTGTTTGGGACGCTGCCTGAGCCAACAAATCCTGGTCCTAATGAGCCTAACCAAGGAATCAAAGAAAACAGCACGGATGTGAAGGACACTGGACCCCAATTACACTTAGTCGCAGTATAGTTAAGGAGAGCAAAGACGATGACCAAAAATAAGAAAGGGAGTTGTCAGTTGCAACTGACAACTCCCTCCACAACAATGGGCTCCACGTCCAAGTAGACCCATTGGTACTGGCTGGCGGAGAGTCAGGGATTTGAACCCTGGAAACCTTGCGGTTTACCGGTTTTCGAGACCGGCTCCTTCGACCACTCGGACAACTCTCCATGTTAAATTTTTTCACCTGGGCTCCTTGGATGATTCCATCACATTCCAGCTAAGTCCAGGAAGTAGGAAAGAAACACGAAAGAAGGCGTTTTATTCCAAACTTAAAAACCCAGTATTTATGCGGTGTTGAGACCAACTAAGTTCCACGAAGACCACTACCTTTCGAGTCAGCCCCGTTATGACCGCTTCGATACCTCTCCACATATTGATTTACCGGAATTTCACGCTAATATGGCAATGATTTGGTCTATGTTCCGGCTCAGACGGACAAAACAGATTATAACATAGAAAGCCTGTCATTCGCAACCCTGCGGGACAGAAAATTTGATCCCTCCGGGAACAATCTCGAAATTAGCCTCTCCGACCGTTGTAATTTCGCCGTCGGCGCATAGTTTGACCGCATCATCAGCCAGAATCGTTAATTTTTTGCATTTTCGGTAAGTTATGATTTTTTCGGCGGCTGGATCTTCCAGATGAGTCCCGTTCCTGTATTTGCTGAGAAGGGCAAGAAAAGTCCGGCGGCTGACATTCTCGACAATGCTTACATCCATCAGGCCGTCGTCCACGCTGGCTTTCGGCACCCCTTTAAATCCGCCGCCGCAATAACTGCCGTTGCCGATGGCCGCCAGCAGGATGCCTCCCCTGTGTACTTCATTGTCGTCAAAGCAGATCTCCAGGTCCACGCCTTCTTTTTTCACCAGGATGATGGCAACCCCCAGGCCGTAAGCCAGCAGTCCCGGTACAAAAGGATGGGACTTGATTTCCGCGGTCTTTGCCACGACGTTGCAGTCGAATCCGATATTGAACATATTGACCCCGTATCGAACCACCGGATCGGGATCGGATTCAAAGATCGAATCAAGTTTATAGGATAAAGAAACGGAACCGTAAGCCGGATTTGCCGAAATGGTTTCATAGCGTATGACATCGATCGGCCTGGCTGCTCCCAGGATCTGACGTTCGATATCTTCAAAATACTTTAAATCGCCGAAGTTTCGCGGGAAATCATTCCCTGTTCCCGCGGGGATCATCGCCGTCTCTGCGTTTATATAACCGTAAGCGCCGTTGATCACTTCGTTTAAGGTTCCGTCCCCTCCGCAGGCGTAAAAGCGCAGAGCGGCTTCCGGATCAGGGCCGACAGCGGTCTCCTCGCATTTTTTCTTTACAAAATGTCTGGCGTCATCGGGCGCTATGGTACGATGGATCTCATAATCGATCCCCAGCCTTTTTGCGGCCTCGATGATCTTCGGGAGGAAGACCCTGGCGGCCTTCCCTTTTCCCGCCGCCGGATTCATGATAAAAATGTGCTTCATCTATTGCTCCTATAT
>DATMYB010000291.1:0-6852 GCA_035561215.1 Syntrophomonas sp.
ACATATATGAATTATATAAAGATTAAATATTTTGGAGGGATAAGCTATGTCGAAAGTTTACAAAAATCTCACGGATCTGATTGGCGGCACGCCTTTGCTGGAGCTTTCCAACTACGAGAAAAAGCACGGACTGAAAGCTACGGTGATTGGTAAATTGGAATACTTCAATCCGGCAGGCAGCGTGAAGGACAGGATTGCCAAGTCCATGATCGACGATGCCGAAGCTAAAGGACTGTTAAATCCGGAGTCGGTAATAATCGAGCCCACCAGCGGCAATACCGGTATCGGTCTGGCCTCGGTAGCGGCAGCGCGCGGGTACAGAATCATTCTTACCATGCCTGAAACCATGAGCGTAGAGCGCAGGAATCTTTTGAAGGCTTATGGTGCGGAAATCGTATTGACCGAAGGTTCCAAAGGCATGCCGGGAGCCATTGCCCGAGCGGATGAACTGGCCAAAGAGATACCCCACGCGTTTATCCCCGGCCAATTTGTGAATCCGGCCAATCCCGACGTGCATCGTCAAACCACCGGACCGGAGATTTGGGACGACACCGACGGCAAGGTGGACTTCCTGGTGTCTGGCGTAGGCACCGGCGGTACTGTCACCGGGGCCGGAGAATTTCTAAAATCCAAAAACCCCAATATTAAAGTTGTCGCAGTAGAGCCCGATGATTCGCCGGTGCTGTCCGGCGGCAAGTCAGGTCCCCATAAGATCCAGGGTATCGGGGCAGGATTTGTGCCGGAGGTTTTGAATATAGCGGTGTATGATGAAATCATTCGGGTTAAAAATGAAGACGCTTTTGTTACCGGACGGGAATTGTCCAAGACCGAAGGACTGTTGGTGGGTATATCCGCCGGTGCCGCTGCCTGGGCGGCAGCGGAAATTGCCAAACGACCTGAAAACGCTGGTAAAGTTATCGTGGCCATTTTGCCTGATACCGGTGAACGTTATCTTTCCACACCATTGTTTTCCGAGTAAAGGAGCTTAAGTATTAATAGTAGCCTTGCACTTAAGACCTTTGCTTCCCGGCAGTCAAATTGGGAGGTGCAGGACTTGGTGACAGCCTAAAACTTTAGGCGAGATAGACTACTACGTTGACCTAAAAGTGTAAATGCAAAATTTTATTCCATCCATCAAACCCATACCAGCCAAAAGCGGTACGGGTTTGATGATTTTTACGGACTTTTCACTAGTAGTTTGTTAGATCTAAAAGTTTATTTTATCCGCCGAGAAAAATTTTTGCAGGGCAAGGCGGAGGAGTGAGCAATACTGGATGTATTGCGATCGACGACAACACAGCCCTGCGGAAATTTAGCCGGCGGGAATGAAAGTTTTAGGTCTAACAGACTACTGTATAAAAGCCGGGTACTATAGCAGGCGATGCGTTTGTCATCCAGACGAAACGCATCGCTTTTATTTTGCAGACGAAGACCTGCAATGCCACCAAAAGCTTGTATTACCATAAATTGAGCCCTGATGAAGACATGAAACCCGTGCTATAATGGGTCCGTAAAGGTGGTATTGCTTTGAAAAAGGAAACTAAAATTGCAGTGGTGCTGCTGGCCTTGCTGGTTACCCTCGGATTATTGATCGGCGGGCAAAAGTTGTATAACGCCAATTTGATTGAAAAGCCGGTGATAAAGCAGCTAACGGCCTTGGACTATATAAAGAACGCGGCCATAAGCAAAACCGACGGCGTTTATAAAATCAACGTGACCTTCAGCAAGCCGGGTAATTTAAAAGAAGAATACAACCAGATAGATAAAATTATCGCCGAAAAATTTAAAACACGGGAATACGAAATCGTAATCGTCGATACCCGGGATCAATTTTTGCGGGACGAGCTGGAAAAAATGGAACTGTCTATTTATCAGGCGGTGGTCCGGGACGATTACGTGGAATTGGAACAGCGTATGGGAGCAGCGGCTGTTAATGACGGCTTTGAATACCGTCTGCAGATCGACCGGCAGAATTTATACGTACAATTGCGCCGGGATGGAAAATTCCTGAATGAAATAATCGAACGTAATGATACGTCAGGCCTTCAGGGGAACGAAAAGAGGTAGAATACATGGTTTCAGTATTGATTGGAGCAGGGTTGGCCCTGACCATTTTTCTGTGGCTGAACGGGGTTAATATAATGCCGGTGATTATTTTGGCGGGTTTGATCATTGCCGTACTCTATCTCATGCCCGGGCAGGGGCTGATGAAGCCCTCCGGCGGCAGCAAGCGTGATCTGAACAACCGCTTGGAATTCAACCAAATCGGCGGGCAGGACAGCGCTATCAATGAACTGCAGGAGGCGCTGCAATTCGTGATGCAGCCTGAAAAAATCGATCATATGGGGATAAGGCCGCTGAAGGGTATTTTGCTGTCAGGGCCCCCCGGAACCGGTAAGACCTTAATGGCCAGAGCGGCGGCCAGCTTTACCAGTTCTGCTTTTATCTCCGCCTCCGGCAGCGAATTTATCGAAATGTATGCCGGAGTGGGCGCGAAAAGAATTCGGCAGATCTTTTCGTCCGCCCGTAAAGAAGCCCAAAAAATGAACAAGAAAAGCGCTATTATATTTATTGACGAATTGGAAGTACTGGCCGCCAAGCGAGGCAGCCACAGCAACCATATGGAGTACGATCAAACTTTGAACCAACTGTTGGTGGAAATGGACGGGATGAGCCAGAACAAAGACCCCAGAATCCTGCTGATCGGCGCTACCAACCGGGCCGATCTGCTGGACCCGGCCCTGCTGAGACCGGGCCGCTTCGACAGGCAGGTGCAAGTCGATCTGCCGGATCGGGCCGGGCGCGCCAGGATACTTGCCATCCATACCCGCAACAAGCCCTTGGATCCGGCCGTGAATCTGGATGACATTTCCCGGGCAACTTTTGGATTTTCCGGCGCTCATTTGGAAAGTTTGGCCAATGAGGCGGCCATATTGGCCATGCGAGAGAACAGTCCGGTAATTAAACAATATCATTTTCGGGAAGCCATTGATAAAGTCATGATGGGTGAGAAACTTGACCGGCAGCCGTCTGAAAGTGAGATGGAAAGGATCAGTGTACACGAAAGCGGTCATGCCTTGGTTTGCGAGTTTTTGGAACCGGGATCGGTGGCTTCGCTGACCATTGTCCCGCGGGGCAAGGCCCTGGGCTATATGCGGCGTTCGCCTCAAGATGATCAGTATCTGTATACTTACGATGAATTGGAACAGCAGATCATGACCATGCTGGCCGGGGCCCTGGCGGAAGAGCTGCGCTTCGGCAGCCGCAGCAGCGGCGCCAGAAATGATTTTCAGCAGGCCTGGGATGTGGCCCGGGAAATGATCAGCAGTGGGCTTTCGTCGCTGGGGGTGGTTTCCGAGGATCATATACCCCGGGAAACCATGTATCAGGAGGGCAAGCGCATCATCAGCGCCGCCGAAGATAAAGCCCGTGCATTGCTGGTTGACAACGAGGAAAGATTGACAACTCTGGCCGTCTGTTTGAGTCAGGAGGAAAGCATCGGTCGTTCGAGTCTGGAAAAGATTTTGTATCAATAGAAAACAGAAGCTTATTTAAGCCTGAGCTGTTTCCTGTCAAGCAGACAGATGAAACAAATCAAAACCTTTTGCTGGGGTCCGTCCTTTAATAACGGGGTCCAGCTTTTTTTATAAGTTTGATTCCACTACAAAAACTTATCACTCGTTGGTGGAATGTATAAACATTTCACATGATTAAATCAGGCTTTTGGCAGTGGAATCAAGTTTTAAACTTGAAATTGTATTAACTGCGGTGTTAAAGTCTATGCTAAGCTATATAAAACTACTTTTACACCAAGCTTGGCTGAGATGACAATGACAGGAGCGGTTTTCTTGTTGAAAGTATTTATTATATCCACTGGTACCGAGTTGCTGCTGGGCACCACCATTGACAGCAATTCAGTCTATTTGTCCCGGCAATTGGGGGATATGGGCATCCGGGTCGCCGGCAAGGCTACCGTCGGGGACGGACGGGCCCAAATAGAAAAGGCTTTTAGAGCCGGTCTGGAAACGGCCGATATTGTCATATCCACCGGCGGGTTGGGACCGACCTTTGACGATTTGACCAAAACGGTGGCTTGCGAATTGATGGGTTGCAGCATGGTTATCCGTCCCGAGGAAGAGAAACGGCTGCGTGACTATTTTGCCCATCGTCAGCGGGCGATGCCGGAAATAAATTTAAAGCAGGCCATGTTCCCCGAAGCTGCGGAAGTATTGAGCAATCCTCTGGGGACCGCGCCGGGGATGTATCTGCGCCGGGACGAAAAACTCCTGATTTTGATGCCGGGACCGCCCCGGGAAATGAAGCCGATGTTTGAGAATCAGGTGAAACCCCGGCTGGAACGGGACTATGCCGGCCAATTGCAGAAGGTCATCCGCCGCACCATAAAAGTTTTAGGTCCGGGTGAATCGCAAATCGATGAGATGCTGGAAGAGCTGATGGAAAATACCCGGGGCTGTTCCATGGCGTTACTGGCAGCGGACGGTGAGGTGCACATCAAAATAACCGCAGAAGGGGCCGATGAAGCTGACGGCAAACGCATTTTGGACGAACTGGCGGAGGCGATCCGGCAAAAAATCGGCCAGCACATATTTGGTTATGATGACGACACGCTGGAGCAGCAAGTTGGCAGAATGCTGGCAGAGGGCGGCAAAAAGCTGGCCGCCGCCGAATCATGCACCGCCGGTATGCTGGGCTCCATGATCACCGAGGTACCCGGCAGCTCCGAATACTTTTGGGGCGGGGTCGTTTCGTACAGCAACGAATGCAAAATGAAAATCCTGGGGGTGAAGGAATCCACTCTGGCCCAATACGGTGCGGTCAGTCCCCAGACAGCGGCAGAAATGGCCCAGGGAATGTTAAAACTGTCCGGGGCTGATTATGCCCTGGCGATTACCGGAATAGCCGGCCCCACCGGCGGGACCGCTGAAAAACCGGTAGGTCTGGTATATGTCGGGCTGGCGGACAGCCAGAACTGTACCACCAGGGAATTGAAATTCATCGGACCCCGGGAAGCAATTCGCAAATTATCTGCCAAATCGGCGCTGGATCTGCTGCGCCGTCATATGGTTGCCAGGGAGAATAAATAGGGAGAATAAATGAATGAGAGCGTTTGTAGCTATTCCGCTTCCGGATGACATCAGGCAATATGCACGTATGATGCGCAACAAGCTGGGCATGGCCCGGCCGGATATTAAATGGGTTGAATACCAGAACTATCATCTGACCGTTAAATTTTTGGGTGAAGTCGCAGGGACTGATTTGCCGGAGATAAAGCATCAACTGGCTTTGGCGGCCGAGGCGGTTGAGCCTTTTAACCTATCAGCGGGCGGGGTCGGATTTTTCCCCAATTCCATCCATCCCCGGGTCATGTGGATGGGCATCAAAGGAGAAATCGAAAAAGCCGAGTTCCTGTGTGACCGGGTGGATGCCTATCTGAACTCGGCGGGCTTCCCCCCGGAGAAATCACATCGTGTGCACCTTACGCTGGGCAGGATTCGTTCGGAGAAGAACATGAAAGAGATGCTGAACCTGCTGGAAAAGTATCCTGATCGAAACAAGCTGCGTAGTTTCAGGGTCGAACAATTCCATCTGATGCAAAGCGTACTCGACGCTCAGGGGCCGCAGTATTCCATTCTGGATACATATAGGTTAAATGGATAAATATGTTGACAGTATAACGGTTTATACTTATAATTAACGATACGAACAAATGTTTGGGGAGGAATTGTTTTGGATAACAGCGAGATTATGCAGGGAAAAGTTGAGGCGCTCAACAACACCATCAAAAATATTGAAAAAGCCTACGGCAAAGGCGCAATTATGAAACTGGGGGAATCCACTACCATGAATGTGGAGTCGATTTCCACCGGTTGCCTTTCGCTGGATATGGCTACCGGTGTGGGCGGATTGCCGCGAGGAAGAGTAATCGAGATATTCGGACCGGAGTCATCCGGTAAAACCACAGTTACGTTGCATGTAATCGCCCAGGCCCAAAAGGATGGCGGTATCGCTGCATTCATAGATGCTGAACACGCCCTTGACCCCCAGTATGCAAAGCGGTTGGGGGTGGATATCGACAATTTGCTGGTATCACAGCCGGACAGCGGCGAGCAGGCCTTGGAGATCGCAGAAGCACTGGTGCGCAGCAATGCCATTGATGTTATTGTTATCGATTCGGTAGCTGCGTTGGTTCCCAGAGCCGAGCTGGACGGAGAAATGGGAGATGTTCACGTAGGACTGCAGGCCCGGCTTATGTCCCAGGCGCTGCGAAAACTGACCGCTCACATCGGCAAGTCCAATTGCTGCGTTGTTTTTATTAATCAAATACGGGAGAAAGTCGGCGTCGTTTACGGTAACCCCGAAGTTACCACCGGCGGCCGGGCCTTAAAGTTTTATTCTTCCATGCGGCTCGAAATCCGCAAGAGCGACGCCATCAAGATGGGCAATGAAGTTATCGGCAACCGCACCAAAGTAAAGGTGGTAAAAAATAAAGTCGCTCCTCCCTTTAAATCGGTGGAATTCGATATCATGTACGGTACCGGCATATCTCAGGAAGGTGATTTGCTGGACGTGGCCAGCGATTTGAATATCGTGCAGAAAAGCGGTTCCTGGTATTCATACGAAGGAGAGCGGATGGGCCAGGGACGTGAAAACGCCAAAGAGTATCTGAAAAACAACCCTGAAATTTGTAGCACGCTAAAAAAATTGATACGTGAAAAAGTGCTGCCAAACGTCTCCAATAACGAAACGGAGGAGCTTGACAGTAATAGGGAAACTAACTAAAATCTAAGTAGGCTAAAAGATTCAGCCTCACTTGGAAGCTTGACCGTATTG
>DATMYB010000292.1:0-5788 GCA_035561215.1 Syntrophomonas sp.
ACGGTATTACAACTGTTACATTGAAAGTAACTGGGGATTGTTATGGTATTTTTGAAAGGTAGTCAAATGGATAAAAAAGCCGGTATTTTTTTCGATGAAAAAAAGTGGATGACCTTAAGTCAGTATTTTCCTGCGCAATTGTTCAAAGGGGAAGATTCCATAAAAAAACTGCCCGGATCACGGATCTACAAGTCACTTATCTGCTCGCCGGATTACGACCAGAATACTAAATTGGCAACCCTCATCCTGCAAAATAAGCAAAAATTTCTGCGCGAGATCTATGAGATTTTTCAGCCGACCGTAAACGAACTGCTGCTGAATGGCGAGGGAAAGAATGCCTGTTTGCTAGTTGATCCCGAAGGGTTTGTGGTTTATTACTATCAGGGATCCGGTTCGGGCTTGGGCATGAAATGCAATGCCACCACGGGTCTCAATCATTTTGTCATGGAAGAGTTATTTAGTGGAAAAATCGTGGAAGCCGAACTGCATTCATCCCAAAGCAACGACTTGCTTTATTCGATTCTAAGCCCCATCCTCGACTTGGACAGCAAGTTGGCCGCGATACTGATTTATGCATCCGACCACCCCCTCTCCCCGGAACTGCGCATGAAGCATTATCTGGGAGTCCAACTGTGCAGTGCCCATTATCAGTTTCGGCTGTATTTGCAGCATTACGGGAGCGCTCTTTTAAACGGAATCACCGACTGCGCCCTGCTGCTGGACGAACGTAATATTATTATCCAGGCCAATCAGGAATGTATGGATTTCCTGAATATTTCCGAAATCGAATTGATCGGTCGGCCGCTTCAAACCTTTCTCCTGCAGGAAAGCCGGCACGAGGATATGAACAGTTTGAACAAATCGATCGTATTTGTCCGCGACAATTGCAGACTACCCTGCAATTTGATAAATAAGCATTCATTTACTACTTTGTTTAATCAAACACAGCAACTGCTGATATTTAAATCAGATAACACACAGCAGTACAATCAATTCACGCTGACAAACTACCGGTCGGATTCCCCCTTTGATCGATTAATCGGCGAAACCTCGTCTATTAGAAAGATTAAGGCATTAGCCAAAAAAATTGCCGATAAGCCAACCAATATTTTAATCGAAGGTGAAAGTGGTACCGGTAAGGAATTATTGGCGGAAGCCATTCACTGGCAGAGCGGACGTCAAGGTCCTTTTGTCCCCATCAACTGCGGCGCGATTCCCAAAGAGCTGATGCTCAGCGAGCTGTTCGGTTACGAAGGCGGCACTTTTACAGGCGCCAGAAGAGACGGGAAAGCCGGCAAATTTGAAATCGCCGACCAGGGCACCGTATACCTTGATGAAATTGGCGAAATGCCTCCGGATATGCAAGTCGGCCTGCTGCGTTTTCTGCAGGATAAAAAAATCAATCGGATCGGCAGCAACCGTATTAAACAGGTAGATGTAAGGATCATCGCGGCAACCAACCGCGCCCTGGCGGAAGAAGTCCTGCAGGGAAATTTCAGGGAAGATTTGTATTACCGTTTGAACGTGGTCAATATTACCATGCCGCCGTTGCGGGAGAGACGGCGGGACATTCCGATTCTGGTTCAATATATCCTGCAAGAGCTATGTAAAGAATATCATATGGATTTGCCTGTCATCGAACCGGTGGTTATGGATCTGCTGGCAAAACAATACTGGAGCGGAAACGTGCGGGAACTGCGGAATACGGTTGAATACGCGCTGCTGACCTGCCATGAAAATATCATAAACAAGAACGCCCTCCCCCCCTATTTTTGGGGGAGAAAACCTGCGCCGTTTAAAGGCAAAGGCGACCTGCGGGAATACAACCAGGCAGCAGTCATAGCGGCTTTGGAAGACAGCAACGGAAATATTTCAGCGGCGGCAAGGAATTTGGGGATCGCCCGCAATACGCTTTATAAAAAAATGAGGGAGTTTAACCTGCAGCCCCACCAGCCGGGCCCTTCTTAACTGATACGCTACGCGCCAATAATGCTTCTATATAAGCTCGCTCTATAGCATAACGTCGGCATATCAACTGGCCGGATTCCATACCCATTTGCCATCGGATTTTCTTATAGAAGACAGCGCGCCTCGCTCATTACCTCATTGGATAGATAACCTGCAAGCCAAGACCTTCTGCAGCAAAAAAGTCCCATATGCCTGACTCCCACAGGGTCATTCAGGCATATGGGAATAAGCTGGTGACGGATTCAAAACAGGAACTTTACTATGCTCCAAAAAGGGGGTCATCGACTGAAAATGACTCGATCTTCTTGATCTGATTTCTGAATCTCCCCGATGTAACTCAGATATTCCAAGTATCCGAGGGTCTCTCCCATCGCCGAACGATGCAGATGCACATAGTCAAACAAATCATAAATCTGCGGATACATATCGGCAGCGGTTATTTCCCCCTTAATCTTTTCTCTGATTTTCTTCAGCCTGTGCCAATGTCTATCCTGAAGCGACTGCAACCTCGCGGGCAGGTCGTTGAAACTCCCGCCATGACCTGGGAATACGACCGGCGTTCCCATGGTCTTTAATCTTTCTATGCAGTTGAACAACAGTTCAATGGAATTAGGGCGTCTGGTATTCGGCCAGTCCGTAAAATGGACGTAAGCATCCTTAGCCAGCAGATCAGCACAAAATAGCTGGTTCACATTGTCATTCCACAGCAGAAACTGACCGTCCACATGAACCGGAGCCGGTATGATGGTAAACTTTTCACCGCGCAGATCAATTTGCTGATTTTCGTGAAGGGGAAGGAGGACTTCCGGTTTAGGAAAAAGCGGCGTTACCTCATGCTGCCAAGAATGAACCAAGGCATCTCTCAGTTCGTCTCTGAAATTCTGGCGGCGGCATTCATCTTCGATTGCTTTTCGATAGCTGGCGGCAAAATCAGTATCGAAAAAGATAAATGTATCAGCGCGTTTAATCTCCTCGTCCAGCATAAAAACCGGGGCGTTGCTCCGTTGCTGCATCCATTTGGCCGCGCCTAAATGATCCGGATGACAATGGGTAATATAAATTTCACTGATATTTTGGAAGGATATACCGATCTCTTTTAATGCCAACTGCCAGAGTTCCCGCGTGGAGGGAAGATCCACCCCCACATCAATGATCGCCCAGCCCTGGCTGGTTTCCGCTATATACGAATTGGAATCTCCTAACGGATACGGAATAGATTGCCTTAATACAAAATATCCGCACTCTTCCCGTAAGATCCCGCGGTAAAATAAACTGCCGAAAGATTTCACCATGATCACCCTTACAACTTCTTTATTGCAGCTCCTTCCCTACACTTATGCAAAACACGTGCCATCGGCAAGAGGTGATAAACCGGCTTTTTTTCATGGCCCTGAAGAGTTCTGTTCTGTTCAAATAATGTTCAATGTTCAAATATTGACCAATAAAATAAATCACGACGCTAATAAAGGCTGGCACACTGAAAAACCGCTTCCGGCTATTGCTGGAAGCGGTCCAGGTTATCATTCTTCTTCAATTCCAATATTCAGGCAAATCATTAAACCATTTAAAATTGTAGCTGCTATGACATTGTTCGCAAAGCAGAGTTGATTTTTGATGCATGCTATGACATGTATAACACTCCAAATCCCCATTGTGACTATCATGGGGATTACTGGAATCAAAATCGGTGGCAGTTTTTACTCTTTCAAAATCATGGCATTTTGTGCAGAATTCCTGGGGATACTCTCTTTTATCCAAAGGCGTTTTATAATCACCGGTTATATACTTAACTCCCTCTTGAACCTGAGCGGGAAGCGAACTTTCATGGCAATCATGACATTCTACACCGGCTGCAGCATGATTATTGGCCAAGAGATCGCTGTCTTTCCATGAATCATAATAGGGCTGCATATTATGACATGCTGTACAAAAAGCCGGATTGTCGCTGATTTTTTTAAACCCGGCGATGCCTCCGATGAATAGTAAAATCACTATAATAACAGAGATCAGCAAAACCTTTCTATTTAAAAATTTTTGCTTAAACCCTTTTTGCGGTACGCTTTCTGCTTCCATTTTGCCCTCCAGACTAAGCTTTGACTGTATATTCCCTTAACTATAGCGTAAAGTCGGCGACCATTGGTTAGGCTTTGCCCATGTATTTCAAGGCATTCTGGACACTGTTTCTGCCGGAATATACAGCGTAGCCTTGGGCGCTGGCGGTTAATAAGTAGCTATAGGTGTCGCCGTTCAGCCCTCCACAGTCCATACCGGCACAGTACAATCCAGGTATGGGTTCGAAGTCCTTGGTAAGAACTTCGCTCTTGGTGTTGACACGAATTCCCCCCATGGTTGCAAATACGTTGGCTTTCAATTCAAAGGCGTAGAAAGGCGCGGTTTTAATCGGACGCAAATATTGGGCCGGCTTGGCAAACTCCGTATCTTTACCCTCGCTGTACATTTTATTATTGAGGTCAATGGTGGCGCGCAGGCTAGTCGGCTCTACCCCCATTTGCCGGGCCAGTTCTTCAATGGTATCCGCTTTGAAAATACTTTTGTTTTTCCTGGACAGGGCTTCATTTAGTTGCTCCTCCAGTTTATCCAATTTTGTGCCGGCAAAGGTATAGGAACCGAAACCGATCGTGCAGGGTTCCTGAGTCATGCGGACAATTTGGTCCTGGTCAAGAATAGAATACGTTTTTTTCCGATTCAACAAAGCATTATCGATACGCGACACTTGCCCGATTAGCACGGACTCGTCAACAAACCGCTGGCCGAAATTGTCAACCCATAAAATCGGTTCATTACAAGCAGCCACTCCTAACTGCGATCCAATTTCAACGCCTTCCACCCCGGCCCAGATCAAATGAAACAGCGGCGGTGAAGACTGGTCTCCGCCGACTTCATAGGCCATGATCAGAGAATCTCCCACATGCCCGGGATTAGCGGTCACCAGCATACGATCCATATTGTATTTCGTGAGCTGCGCAACCATATCGGGGTTCTGGATAAATCCACTGCAGGCCAGGACCACGGCGTTGGTCCGAATCGCAAAGGTTTCCTTGTCATTCTCAGCCGCAATGCCGACGATTTTTCCGTTTTCCTGATAAAGAGCCCGTCCGCGGGTCGAGGTGAGGA
Source organism: Syntrophomonas sp. (assembly GCA_035561215.1). Classification (GTDB taxonomy): domain Bacteria; phylum Bacillota; class Syntrophomonadia; order Syntrophomonadales; family Syntrophomonadaceae; genus Syntrophomonas_B. The sequence goes on from DATMYB010000292.1 coordinate 5,104, forward strand.
TGGTCACGCCTGATTTCTCCGTTTGGGGTTTCAGCACATTAATCAAACTTTTGCCTTTATCCGGATAAAGGTGCTGAGTCTTGTATTCTCCTCCGGCTACAATACCGGGAAATTTCAGTCCCATACTCTCCAACCATTCGATATTCGCATTTGATCCTAAAACAAATTCCTTAATGATAAGGTAATCCGCCATGTAATTGCTAAATTCCATCTCTCCTTGAATCATCTTGTTTAGATCGTAGTTAAGCCCCTGCGCCTGCTGGTACTTGGTGTTATACCCGAAAATGCCTTCCGCAAAATTGGTGTTACCGCCCAAAAAGCTGTTAGTCTCGATTAAAAGGGCTTTCATGCCCTTCTGCCCCGCTTCAACTGCGGCAGACATGCCGGCGGCTCCGCTGCCGACGATCACAATGTCGACGTTGTATTTTGCCTTGGCCAGATCCGGTTTAACGAATTCTTCAGCAGCGTTTTTCTTAGTATCATCAGTATTCCCTTGATCGCCGCAACCGGCCACACCGATAGCCGCAACGCCCACCGCGCTGACAGCCGCCCCCTTGATGAAATCTCTGCGGGAAATATTGGTACTCAATGACAACTCCTCCTCTTTAAATAAATTTCATTACAACTTTTTGGATAAAACCGAACAAATTGTGAAAAATTACCGGCAGACGCTACTCTTTAATTC
>DATMYB010000293.1:0-12906 GCA_035561215.1 Syntrophomonas sp.
GCACTACTATAATATAGTAATGCCGTTTGTTTTTACATTAGGAGGAGTGAAAGAGTCTCATGCTAAGCAATCTCAGAAACATCGGCATTATTGCCCATATTGATGCCGGCAAAACCACTACCACCGAAAGAATTCTATATTATACCGGCCTTACCCATAAAATTGGCGAGACCCATGACGGCGCCAGCGTGATGGATTATCTCGATGTGGAAAAAGAAAGGGGTATTACGGTTACTTCCGCCGCCACCAAGTGCAGTTGGAAGCATTGCGACATCAATATTATCGATACCCCCGGCCATGTGGATTTTACTGCCGAGGTCGAGCGCAGCCTGCGTATTCTGGACGGCGCGGTGGTCATTTTCTGCGCCAAAGGCGGGGTAGAACCCCAGTCGGAAACGGTCTGGCGGCAGGCGGATAAATACCGGGTACCGCGCATCGCTTATGTTAATAAAATGGATGCTACCGGAGCGGATTTCTTTATGGTGGTGGAGCAGATTACCAACCGTCTCGGCGCCCGCCCCCTGATCTTGACCTTACCTGTTTTTGTCGACGAGGTATTTACGGGGATCGTTGATTTGATTTCCATGAAATATCAAACCTTTGCCGGACATTTGGGAGATGAGGTCGTTACTACGGATATCCCGGCAGAGTATCAAGCCGAGGCGGAAAAATGGCGGCAGGCTCTGCTGGAAAAATTGACTGAAAACAGCATCGTCATGATGGAGATGTATTATAACGGAGAGACCATACCGGACGCCCTGATGATCGAGGAAGTCCGCAAGAGCAGTATTGCCGGCGAAATCGTGCCGGTGATTTGCGGCAGTTCATACCGGAATATCGGCGTTCAGACTTTGCTGGACGCCATCGTGGAGTTTCTGCCGTCGCCGCTGGATATCAAGCCACCAGTAGCTACCGATTTGGATACCGACGAACCGATTGAAATCAACGCAGATAATAATGACCATTTAGCCGCTTTGATTTTTAAAATCGTCAGCGACCGGCATGTAGGCAAACTTGCCTTTGCCAGGGTCTATTCAGGTTCGGTTAAGGCCGGCAGTTACGTGTACAACAGCAGCAAGGAAAAGAAGGAACGTATCGGACGGCTGGTAAAGATGCACGCCAACCATCGCGAGGAAATTGAAGAAGTACACGCCGGTGATATCGTCGCTTTTATCGGACTTAAGGAGGTCAGCACGGGCGATACCATCTGCGATGAAGACCATCCCTTGCTGCTGGAATCCATTGATTTCCCCGAACCTGTAATTCAAATTGCGATTGAGCCGCGTACCCAGTCGGATCAGAATAAGATATCCGATGCTTTGGGCAAGATCTCTGCGGAAGACCCGACCTTTAAAATATCCTATAATAAAGAAACCGGGCAGACTCTGCTGGCGGGAATGGGTGAACTGCATCTGGAAGTCATCACCGAACGTTTGGCCAAGGAGTTCAAAATCGATATAAATATCGGCCAGCCCCAGGTGGCCTACAAAGAAACAATTACTAAAATGGCGGAGCAGGTGACCCGCTATGTAAAACAGACCGGAGGCAAAGGCCAATTTGCCCATTTGGTGCTGAGATTGGAGCCGACGGAAGAAGGCTTCGAGTTCGTAAACAAAATCGTGGGCGGCGTCATCCCCAGAGAATTTATTCCGGCAGTAGAGGCCGGGGTGAAGCAGGCGCTGGAGGAAGGCGTTCTGCAAAATTATCCGGTGGTGAATGTCAAGGCGACCCTGCTGGACGGCTCCTACCACGAGGTGGATTCTTCGGAAATGTCCTTCCGGGTAGCGGCCATGCAGGCCACCAGGGATTGTTTGAAAAAAGCGGCGCCGAAGCTCTTGGAACCGATTATGCGGGTGGAAGTCAGTTCGCCGGAAGAATATACCGGTAATATCATTGCCAATATCAGCAATCGCCGGGGCAGGATGGACAACATGGAAATGCAAGGCGGTACCCAGGTCATTCGTTGTTTTGTACCGCTGGCGGAGATGTTTGGCTATTCTACCGCACTGCGTTCCATCACCCAGGGTCGGGCAGCTTTCTCCATGGAATTCTCCCATTACGAGGAGCGCAATATCACCGATAAAAACTGAAAATAAGAAAAAAGATGAGGCTGTCCCGCCGTATAAATCCGAAAAACGGATTACGAATTAAGGGACAGTCTTTTTTCATTGCTTTTAAGGAAATGCCAGAAAAAAATGCTGTCTTAAAGCATATTAAGCTTCAAGACAGCATTTTTTATTGGTGCAGGTGTGTATGCTTCGTTTTTTATTTTGACAAAGGACCGAGTCCGATGGTGTTAGTTATCCGGTCAAGGTCTTCATGGTTCATATTGCCGGATACGACGATCTGGTAAGCATTGCCGCTGTATTCGATGATGCGACTGTATTCCTGTGGATAAGTGTCGTCGCTGTCGGCTTGATCGGCTGCGCCGGCCGCCTCTGTATTAGCTGCTTCCTCGGTATCAGATGCTTTCATGAGGTTTGTGTCCGCCACCGGCGCAACGTTGACCGAGAAGCTCTGCCGGGCCGCCGCATCTTCGAAGCTGAATTCCATCTGATTGTCTGAAACATTTTGGGTAGCAGTCAGCACAAAGCGGCTCGGTATATTTTTAAGACTGAGGATGTCGGCATTTTTCACCTTGACAGTACGTACACCGTACGTCATGGAGCGACTCGCTTCATTTGGGCTTGTCGTTCCACTGCTCATTATTTTATTGCTGCTAATGGCGCCGTCTTCATTGACATGGCTTGGCTGAGACTCAGAGACTAACCCATCATAAAGGATGGCGGGTAGGTTTGAAGCGGGAACAGAGCCGGAATCAGAAATGCTTTTGGAGGTTCTGAGATCAGAGTTTAAGTTTGGCGATGCAGTACCGCCATTAGTATTGCCGGTATACGCATTTTGATCTTCCTTTGCCATCATTTTACTCTGTGCCTGCTGGGTATCTGCAGATGATTTTTCTTTATTATTCAGAGCGACTGAAGAGGGCGACGTTGACTTTTCATTTATTGTTGCTTGCTTGGTCATATCGCTTTTCTGCAGTTCGGGTAATATGCCCGGTACATACAGGCAAGCCAGCAGCAAAACGGCCGCAACCGCTACTTTGGCAAAAGCAGAGCCAGACAACCCTGCGAAGCCGCGATGTTTAAGTGCTGCTTGGGGTTGGTTGGCAGTCGAAGCCTTGATGGCAGTCATTACTTTCAGATTAAAGCCATCGTCTAGCATGGGAATGTAACTGGTATCTTTCAGAATCCGATTCTCGGCTTCAGTCAGTTCATATAGTTTCCGACACTTTTCACAACCCTGCAGATGCAGCAGGACATCGCGATGTTCGGCAGGAGAAAAATCAGTTTCGAAAAAATCGAACATAGCATCTCTACAGTGCTGGCAATTCATTTTTAAGCCCCCTTTCATTCCATTTTTTGAGCATGGCTCTTCGCAGAGCCTTGCGGGCGCGATGTATTTTCACATCGACATTTTCCCGGCTGGCTCCGATAACTTCAGCTATTTCTTGATTTTTCAAATCCAATTGATATCGCAAAATCAGCACTACCCGGTATGACTCAGGCAATTCCAGCAGTGCTTCCTCAATTTCGGCTTTCAATTCTTGCTGTTCAATAATCAAATGCGGATCTTCATACAGATCATTTAATTCCTGATCATTGCCGGGTACGTAGGTCTCGTCAAAACTCAAAGAAACGACTTTGTTCCGCTTGCGTAAGGTGCTGATACACGTATTTACGGCAATACGATTAATCCACGGAGCAAACTTTTTACTGCTGTCAAACTGATACATTTTATTGAAGACGGTAATGAATACCTCCTGACAAATGTCTTCAGCCTCGTGATAATTGCCCATCATACGATAGGCAATCGTAAATATGGATCTTTTATATCGGTTCATCAGCTCTTCAAAGGCCGCCGTATCGCCTGACAAGACCTGCTGAGACAAACTTTCATCGCTGAGCAAGGTGTTTTTCCTCCCCAACCTTTACATACATATATACGTAAGGATAGTTAAATGACTTTCACTCTTGGTATAATAACCATTAGATTAATAATACCTGAAAATTGAGAAACTATATACCCCAAGATATGAATTCTGCGCAAATGGTAAAAACTAACGTCCAATATACCAATCATTGTCAGGAGAGAACGGTTTGAAAATAATTGTTGACGCGGATGCCTGTCCGGTAAAAGACATCATTGAAACCACTGCCGCTCAATATGATCTGCCGGTGATTATGGTGTCCAATTACCATCATCGGATCGACAGCGCTTACGCCACCGTCCTGGTCGCCGACGGTCAATCTCAGGCGGCCGACATGATGATAGCCAACCACACCCGGGCCGGTGACATCGTCGTAACCCAGGATTACGGATTGGCGGCGATAATATTAGGCAGAAAAGCATACGCCATTCATCCCTCGGGCAGTATATTCAGCAATGAGAATATAGAGGGCCTGTTGATGCAGCGTTATATGAACCAAAAAGCGCGCCAGGCCGGGCGGCATACTTCCAACCCGCGCAAGCGCACCAGCCAGGATGATCAACGCTTTGCCCGGCAGTTGGAAAAGTTGATATTAGCTCATCGACAAGGGGATAAATAATTTAAAAACCATGGTTGCATCCACTGGAAAAAACCGGATTTAATCATGTTTATACATTCAACTAACGAATTATAATTTTGGGCAGTGAAATCATAGTTGCATAAAAATATAATTGTTTTAAAATATGTAGTGACTGTGTTTATGCAAAACGATTCCGTATCGAAATGCAAATGTGAAGGGAGAATCAATATGTCAGAAAAATGCAGTACTTGCCCGTCCGCATCCGGCTGCTCGATAGATCCTGATCAATGCGCCAGTGATGATAAAAAAAGCCTGATGGGGTCTTTGAATCATATACGCAACGTTATTGTGGTTATGAGCGGCAAAGGCGGGGTGGGTAAATCATCGGTTACCGCGCTGCTGGCCTCGGCCCTGAGTAAGGCCGGCAATAAGGTAGGGGTTTTGGATGCGGATATTACCGGTCCCAGTCAGCCGAAAGCCTTCGGCATAAAGAACGGAAGCGGTCTTAAAGCTACCGATTACGGTATCGTTCCCCCTGACAGCGCCGGCGGTATCAAGCTTATTTCCATCAACTTCTTTTTGCCCAATGAAGACGATCCCGTTATTTGGCGGGGACCGATGCTGGCAGGCGCGGTCAAACAGTTCTGGGAAGAAATCGATTGGCGCGAGTTGGATTATTTAGTGGTAGATCTGCCTCCCGGCACCGGCGATGTTCCTTTGACTGTGATGCAGTCCCTGCCGGTAAGCGGCATCGTGATCGTTTCATCTCCGCAGGATTTGGCTTTCATGGTGGTCAAGAAGACGATTAAAATGGCACAAAAGATGGATACGCCGATTTTAGGATTGGTGGAGAATATGAGTTACGCCGTCTGTCCCCACTGCCACGAGAAACTGCAGTTGTTTGGCGTCCCCCAGGGGAAACACGTGGCTGCGGAGAGCGGTATCGATTACCTGGGCGAGCTGCCCTGGGATGCTCAGTTGAATGCCATGGTGGATCAAGGCAAGGTGGAGGAATATGTTTCCGCCGACATGCAGTCGATTGCTATGGAGATCATGAAGAAGCTGCCATAAAAAGCCAAACCGATGATAAAAATAATATTTATACTTACCATTTACTGATTCGGCAAATATGTTTATAATCAAATTAATAAATCCCCATAAATGCATATTGTCGAACCTGTAAAGCGAGGGGGTATATTCATGGTGACAAAATTATTTATGGAACTGAAGAGAATTTTTGCAGAACTGGCTTCAACCTTGATCTTAGGAAAGAATAAAGACGCTGCCGGAATTGCTCTGTTGTTGTCTGAAAAAAGCAAAGCTTTAGCTGATGAATTAGCGGGAGCCGCGCATGAATAATTTCCTTTTTCACGGGTAATAATGGCACTGCCGGAAAACGGCAGTGCTTTTTTATGAATTGCTTCAGAGATGCAATGGTTGTACTTATTAAGCTGGCTGGCGATTCTCCTGGAGGTGATCGGACAGATAAATTTAATTTTCAGCCAATGCAAATGATTAAGGAGGGTATATTTTGAGTTCAGTTAATCTTATCAGGCATCCTCTGGCAGGCAACTGCCTGCGCACCTTACGGGATAAGGAAACGAAAACCGCAGATTTTCGCCAGGCCATGGACAAACTGGGTTTGCTGCTGGCGGTGGAATCCACAGCCCAGTTGAATTCAGAAATTGAAACTGTTATCACTCCGCTGGATGTGCCGGCCCATTGTGCCTGCGTCAACGACAGCAGGATATTGCTGATTCCCATTCTCAGGGCCGGGTTAGGCTTTGTCGATAGTTTTTCCACCGTTTTACCGGCCGCCAAGATGGCTCATATCGGGATTGCTCGCGATCATGATACGCTGGAAGCACGCGCTTACCTGAATACGGTGCCGGATCATCCTGAGGATTTCGACCAGATCCTCATACTCGATCCGATGCTGGCAACCGGCAACAGCAGTGTTAAAGCCATCGAATTGATCCTCGAAAAAGGCTATACTGCTGACAAAATAATCTTTGTTTGCGCTTTGTCCACTATGGTCGGCATCAAACAATTGCAAAGCCGTTTCCCGGCTTTGACTATCTTCACCGCCGCCATTGACCCGGAACTGAACGATAAAGCTTATATCGTTCCAGGCTTAGGCGATGCCGGCGACCGATTGAATCTGCTCTAAAATGAATCTTCCGTTTCCTCAACCAGTGGGAAGCGCAAGCGGTACCATGACCCCCGAAAGCTGCGAATCACTGATTGGGGAAATTGCTGTGCAAAAAAGACCCATCGGGTCAGACCGGCGGTTGCGTTACCAACCGAGTCAGTTTCAATTGCCGGACGTTTTCTTCAGATTTAAACCTGAGCGTTAATATGGCCCTGTAAATATATTCGTACAATAGGAGGATGACGAGTTTGAAGGAAGTACAAATCAACGAAAGATTACCTTATTCAAAGGCAATACCCCTGGGCGTTCAGCATTTGTTCGCCATGGCCGGCAGCACGATCCTGGTGCCGCTGTTAACCGGTCTGAGCCCTGCCGCCGCCTTGTTTTGTTCGGGAATCGGCACCATTGTCTTTCTGTTGGTGACCCGCAGCCAGGTGCCGGCTTATCTTGGCTCCTCGTTTGCTTTCATTGCCAGTTTGACCGTATTTGTAAAAGACCAGCAGGATATAGCCTCGGCCATGGCCGGCGTTTTGTCGGTGGGTATTGCGTATTTGCTGATTTATGGCATACTTCGCATATTTGGTACGCATTGGATTCATAAAGTCATTCCTCCGGTAGTGGCCGGCAGTGTAGTAGCCATTATCGGATTAAGCTTAACCCCGGTGGCCATTTCAATGTCGGCGCAGAATTGGGTGGTAGGTGTATTTACCCTGGCCGCGGCGATTATTATCAGCATCTATGGCAGGGGATTTTCCAAAGTCATACCGATTCTCCTGGCGATTATAGCTGGATACATACTGGCCTGGATTATGGGCTTGGTCGATACGGCCAAGATCGCGGCATCATTTCAGACCCCCTTTATTCTGCCTTTCAGCCATTTCGGCTCCTTCAATTTGAATTATGTAGCCATCCTTGCCTTTGCCCCCATCGCTCTGGTTACATTGATTGAAGACCTGGGGCACATGATGATTTTGAGCAACATCACCCATACCGATATCATTGAAAAGCCCGGTTTTGATAAAGTGGTTTTGGGAAATGGTTTGGCCACCGGCATAGCCGGCGTATTTGGCGGAGTGCCGCTGACGACCTATGCCGAAAACATTGGCGTGCTGGCGATTACCAAAGTATACAGCTCGCTGAATCTGTGGATTGCGGCGATTTGCGCAATTATTCTCAGTACCTTCAACCCGCTCCAGGTGTTGATCATATGCATTCCCGCTCCGGTTATCGGCGGGGTCAGCATTCTCTTGTTCGGCATGATCGGCGCCGCCGGACTGCGTACCTTGATCGAAGCCAAAGTTGATTTCTCCAAGAACAAAAATCTGATCATCGCCTCAGTCATATTTGCCATAGGCATTGGCTTGAGCAATCACGGGGTTATGATAGCCACCCTGGCAGGAATTTTGTTAAATTTGGTGCTCAAGGATGAGGAAGGGGAAGAATCTGAAGAGCAAAACCAAGGCGCGGCATAAACCGTTCGTTAGCTAAATGTATAAACAAACCGTGGCCAGACTCCGCATGGGGAAACACTTAGTGCTCTCCATGCGGCGTTAAGTGCTTTATACATTCAACATGTTTAAATCAAGCGATTCTAAAAACCAAAAAATAAAAAGCGTAAATTTTTAAGCCCGAACCGTTTGTACGATTCGGGCTTGAGTTTTGATTTTTAATTTTGATTCCACTGCAAAAACTTATCATTCCGTTAGTTGAATGTATAAACATGGAGGAGCACTTGACGCTGAGTCTGGCGACGAATGTTTGTACATTCAACCTAATCCAATCATGCTTTTTGCAGGGGAATCAATTTTAGATTGAGAACCCGGGAAAAAATTTAATGGCTGATCGATTTCAAATCGATTTTCATAAACTGATCCGCCGCGGTCGGTTTAAACTCTCCGCTTTGGTTCTCAAGATTCTTGAAAGCCACTGACAGCATCAGCTTGATCCGGTTCAACTGGTTTACTTCGCTGGCGCCGGGATCATAATCGATGGCAGTGATGTTTGACTCGGGATACTTTTCTTTCAGCGGTTTGATCATCGCCTTGCCGCAAACATGATTGGGCAGGCAGGCGAAAGGTTGGACGCACACGATATTGGGCACGCCGTTTTGGATCAACTCGATCATCTCCGCCGTCAGCAGCCATCCTTCCCCGCAATGGTGTCCCAGGGAAATAACTCCTTTGGTCAAGCCGGCCTTGTGGTAAATGGAATGGGGCGGCTCGAACCGGGGATTGTTTTTCAGTACTTCACGGACGATCTTTCGCTGTTTTTCCAGATAGTAAATGATCAATTTGCCTATCCAGTATTGCTTGCGGCTGCCGGTCAGCTCATGTCCCAAATAGATGCTGTCGTAAGCGGAATAAAGGAAGAAATCCAGCATGTCCGGCACTACCGCCTCGGCGCCGGCTTCCTCCAGCACCTCCACGATATTGTTATTGGCCGCCGGGTGATACTTGACCAGAATTTCTCCCACTACCCCCACGCGGGGTTTGGCTTGTTTGGAAATCTCCAACTGGGAGAATTCTTCCACGATGCCGCGGATATTTTCATCAAAACCTTTGCTGCTGCCGCTGACCAGTTGCTCGGTGCAGCGCTCGACCCAGCGATCGAACAGCAAATTGGCCGAGCCGGGAATGATTTCGTAGGGGCGGACCCGATGCAGCACCCGCATCAGCAAGTCGCCGTAAACCACGCCGGCGACCGCCTTTTTCAGCAGACTGGCAGTAATTTTAAAGCCGGTATTGCTTTCGTTGCCGTAGAGATTGGCGGAGATTACCGGAATATTCTCAAAGCCGGCTTCATGCAGAGCTTTGCGCAACAGACTGAAGTAGTTGGTAGCGCGGCAGCCGCCGCCGGTTTGCGTGATGGCCACCGCCGTTTTGTCCAGATCATATTCACCGGATTGCAAAGCCTCCAGCAACTGGCCGATGACAATGATGGCCGGATAGCATCCGTCATTGTTTACATATTTCAAACCTTCCTCAATTGTTTCACGTGAAACATCGGGGAGGAGTTTTAAATTATATCCTTCCGACTTGAACAATGGCTCGATAAATTGGAAATGCAGCGGCGCCATCTGGGGGCACAGAATGGTGCTTACCGGCCGCATTTCCGCGGTGAAGGGAACCCGCAGCGCATACGCCGAACGAGCAGTGACGGCGGCTCCATTTTGGTTGCGTTTGTTCATGGCCGACAACAGGGAACGGATGCGGATACGAGCGGCGCCCAGATTGGCGCCTTCATCGATTTTAAGTACCGTATATATTTTCCCGTGTTGCTGCAAGATCTCCATGACCTGATCGGTGGTGATCGCATCCAGGCCGCAGCCGAAGGAATTAAGCTGCACCAGTTCCAGTGAAGGTTCGGTACAGACGAAACTAGCCGCCGCATAGAGACGCGAATGGTACATCCATTGGTCCACGACCCGCAGTGGGCGTTCCACTTGACCCAGATGAGCAACGGAATCCTCCGTGAATACGGCCAGACCGTAATTGCTGATGATATCCGGGATGCCGTGATTGATCTCCGGATCGATATGATAAGGCCGACCGGCTAAAACGATGCCTTTACGTCCGTTAGCCTTTAAATATTGCAGCGTGTCATCGGCCTTGCGATGCAGATCCTGCTTAAAGGCCAGATCTTCCTGCCAGGCTTTTTCCACTGCCCGTACCACTTCTCTTTTCTTCACGCCCATTGGAGCAAATACCTGGTGAAGCCGGTGCGCCAACTGTTTTTTATTGTCGTAGGGCAGGAAGGGGTTGATCAGTTCCACACCGTTTTCGGTGATCATGTCCATATTGTTCTGGATAACTTCAGGGTAGGAAATTACCATGGGGCAATTAAAATGATTGTCCGCCTGGGCTTGCTCCTGACGTTCGTGGATGATGGAAGGGTAGAATATACGTTTCACCCCTTGGTCAATTAGAGCGGCGATATGGCCGTGGGCCAGTTTGGCCGGGAAGCAGGCCGTATCCGAAGGAATCGTGGCGCTGCCCATATCATAGATAGCCCGGCTGGAACGTGGCGAAAGCACGACCCGGAAGCCCAGCTCGGCAAAAAAAGTAGCCCAGAATGGATAATTCTCGTACATGTTCAGCACCATGGGGATGCCGATATCGCCTCTTTGGGCTTTCTCTTCCGGCAAAGGTTCATAACTCAGCAGCCGGTTCAATTTGTATTCGTACAAATTGGGGGCCGACTCTTGTTTTTTATCCCGACCGCTGAATTTTTCGCAGCGATTGCCGGAGATAAATACCTTGCCGTCAGGGAATTTATTGATGGTCAACTTGCACTTGTTTTCGCAGCCGGAGCAATTGCTCAGGCTGGTCTTTAAATCAAAACCGCCCAGTTGTTCACGGTTGAGAAGGGTGCTTGACTGACCAGGGAGGGCGCTGCTGCGAGCCAGCAAAGCTGCTCCAAAAGCTCCCATCAGCCCGGCGATATCCGGCCTCACTACTTCGCGTCCGGTGATCGATTCGAAACTACGCAGGATGGCATCATTCAGGAAAGTGCCGCCCTGAACAACAATTTTTTCGCCCAGATCACGGGGATTTCTGATTTTTATTACTTTGAACAGAGCGTTCTTGATGACTGAATAAGCCAAGCCGGCAGAGATGTCAGCCACTGAGGCTCCGTCTTTTTGGGCTTGTTTCACTTTGGAATTCATAAAAACGGTGCAGCGAGAGCCCAGGTCGGCAGGGGAGCGGGAGGCCAGCGCCAACTGGGAGAATTCATCTACCGGTATGTTCAAGGAATGGGCAAAGCTTTCAATGAAAGATCCGCATCCCGATGAACAGGCTTCGTTGAGCAGGATATTCTCAATTACGCCGTTATTTATCTTCAGACACTTCATATCCTGACCGCCGATGTCAAGGATCAAGTCGACGCCGGGATTGAAATACTCCGCCGCCGTATAATGAGCGACGGTTTCCACTTCGCCGGCGTCTATATGCAAAGCAGCCTGCAACAGACCCTCGCCGTAACCGGTGACGCAGGCCTTGGCGATGTTGGCGCCGGGCGGCAGTTGTGCATACAGGTCCTTCATCATTTCCACCGCTGAATGGATGGAACTGCCGTGATTATTCGTATAGAAAGAGTATAACAGACGACAGTCGTCGTCGATTAAAACCGCCTTACTGGTGGTTGAACCGGCGTCGATGCCTAAATAGCAGTTGCCGGTAAAATCCTGCAGCGATGCCCGCATCATTTGTTTTTGGGAATGACGGGTTTGGAAAGCTTGCAATTCCTCGTCGCTGTCAAACAGCGGCGACAAATGCTGGGATTCGTTGGCAAAATCCTTTTGCAGATTATCCAACCGGCCGATGATGGCCGACAGGTTGATCACCGGCTCGGTATAAGAGGACAGGGCCGCGCCCATGGCTACAAAGAATTGGGCGTTTTGCGGGAACAGTGTATCGCCATCCTTGAGTTTCAGGGTTTCGATAAACCTCTTTCTTAATTGCGGGAGAAAGAACAGCGGTCCGCCCAAAAAAGCGATTTTTCCCTTGATAGGCTTGCCGGCGGCCAAACCGCTGATGGTTTGACTGACGACCGCCTGGAAAACGGAGGCGGCCAAATCTTCCTTACGGGCGCCCTCATTGAGCAGCACCTGGAGATCGGTTTTAGCAAATACGCCGCAGCGCGCCGCTATGGGATAGACAGTATGGCTATCAGCGGCCAGATCGTTCAGGCCGGAAGCATCGGTACCAAGCAGTACCGCCATTTGATCAATAAAAGCGCCGGTACCGCCGGCGCAAATGCCGTTCATTCTTTGATCAAGACCGCCGCGGAAAAATGTAATCTTGGCGTCTTCGCCGCCAAGTTCGATGGCTACGTCGGTTTGGGGAATGATTGATTCAATGGTGCGGTTGCAGGCGATCACTTCCTGGATAAAAGTGAGATCTAGATCAGCCGCTATAGATATACCGGCCGAGCCGGTGACCATTACGGTCAACGGTTGGTCGCCGGCAAATTCGTAAGCTTCCAAGAGCAAATCGCGGGTATTGTTCTTGGTTTCAGCATTATGACGACGATAATTACTATAAAGGAGCTTGCCTGCGTTATTTAATATTACGAGTTTAACTGTGGTTGAGCCAACATCTATTCCCATGCGCAATAATTCAGCCATGTTGGAATGCTCCTCCTCTCCCCAGGATGAACACCGATTAAAACGCTGTTTTAAAT
>DATMYB010000294.1:0-6915 GCA_035561215.1 Syntrophomonas sp.
CTTAATCGCCTCATCTCTTGTTCCTTCTGCTGCTAATCTTAACACGAAAGGCCAGTCGGGTGAAGTTTACTCATAACAGTAGGCTGTTAACCCTAATTCCACATTTCCTTGTCGGTTAAAATTCTGCATGGCTACGTTGTCTCAATCGCAATACGTCCAGTATTGTGATTGACGACCCCTTGCCCTGAGAAATCTCTCTCGACAAATATACCGACTTAGGGTTGACAGCGTACTAGATTCCAATCGCCAATGTATATCTGCTGTGATTTTGAGCTCTAAGATGTTTTGCCGGTAATTATATTGCCATCTGCATCTGTTAACAGATAGCTTACAGAATCCGTATATTTGCTACCCTGAAGTTTGTAAATGATTTTCAGTTTGGCAATGGTATCCGGATGTGAAATGCCAATCACCCGGCGGATACCAGTCACTTCTTTCTTCCCGTCATGATCCAAATCTTTAATTTCATATTCAGCAATCGGATCAACCCAGGTGTTTATTTTGGATAATTCGCTTTCCATACCGTTATAATTTTCCGGATTTAAGTAAATAACCGCATTTAAACCGATTTTTTCAGCATTAAAACTGACTTGATAATTTCCCATATAACGAACCGTAAAATCGTTTTGATCTTCAAATCCCGGATCAGTATCCAGCATGGTAATCAGTTCGCTGTTTTGCACTTTATATATGCACAACCCTGAACCGGCGCCGCTGCCGCCGTTGATGCGAAAAACCAGCAATTCCTCGTACGCATCCTGATCAATATTTTCCAGGCTGAATTTGGCATAATCATAAAAACCCTGCTGATTATCCAGTTCTACCATCATTTTTTCATTGATCCAAATCTGCCAGCGGGGTTGCTGCGATCGGTCTCCATTATCACGTTCTGCCAGTTGGAACCGTTCCGGAGTTTTGTCGCCATATAAATTGCCTTCTGCCGACTGGATTATTTTCCAACCAGGCTCCGATGATATGGGCTGAAGCAATGATCCGGATTGGTCGCTGGATTTCTTTTGTATATCGGAGCCAGTACACCCTGATAAACTTATAAGGATACAAAGCAAGAATAATAATGCCCTGCCACGCTTTTGCAATGGTATTCATCCCCTTATTTATCTTACTATTTTAAGTACGAGCTAAAAAAAGCCACCTTACACGATGTCATTAATCTTCTGCATATAAAAAACCATGTCGAATCAGGTTACCATTGCAACCTGACGACACGGTAATACACTTTGCGCTTGAAATTTATAATTAATCTGAAAGTTGAGTCCACTGCAAACCTGATTTAATCCGACGAATGTATAACCATACAGGAGCACTTGGCACCGCATGGGGAACACCAGGTGTTTCCCCATGCGGAGTCTGGCAACGGAATGTTTATACATGCAACTAACGAATTACAACTTTTTGCAGTGGAATCAACTTCCGTTCTATGCTGCTTTTTGCAGAGGCCAAACGTGTTTTCTAAATCCGGCGGAATTTTTCCGGCACCAGTTCCGCCAGGGTGGCGCTGGCCATGCCAATACTGGTGTCGGCCGCTCCATAATACACCAAAATATCATCATCGTCTTCCAGAATTTCTTTATCCGAACCTGCCACGGCGCCGCAGGTGAATACCACATTGGGAACCCAGGACCCGGACAAGCCCAATTCATAGTCTTCAATGGGCTCCAGTATAGGATTGGGAGAACGGTAGATAACTTTTTGCGGATTGTGCAAATCCACCAGAATAACGCCCAAACGATATACGTAATTGTGATCCACCCCATGATAGATCAGCAGCCATCCGTAACGAGTCTTGATCGGCTGGGCGCCGGCTCCGATTTTCAACGAATCCCACATCCTGCCGGGACGGGGACCGATGATAATAGCATGGGTTTCCCGGCTGGGGAAAACCAGATCTTTCATATATGTTATCCACATACTCGGTTCAATGCGATGATACAAGATGTACCTATCTTTAATTTTTTCCGGAAACAATATGGCATCTTTATCCCAGATGTTCTTGAAGGCCAGACCTTCCCGCTTCCAGCGTTCAAATCTTCGTTCCAGAAAATCCTGCAATCCGATAGAAGCAGCGGCTATTTGAGCAATATTTCCGTCATAGGCCGTGTACAGCATCCAAATCCGCTCCCCGATCAGGATCAGCCGCGGGTCCTCGCAGCCCATCCTCTCCTCCGGAATTTCCGGAGAAAAGATAGGCGCGCTCAATCTCTCCAGTACTTTGTAGCCGTCGGTAACGGCCAATCCAATATGGGATATATCATCATCCCCCACGGCCCGATAAAATAGATATACTTTATCTTCAATGCGGATCGCACCCGGATTCAACACGTATTTGGATTCCCAGTCATGGTTTTTGACCGGCTCCAGCAGCGGATTGCCCTCATAGCGGCGCAGCATTTGACTGGGCTCGTTGGTGGTTTCCTGGACGATAACCTGAACATCCTTGGGGCGGGCGGGCAGCAAAGCATCCAAAAGACTGTGCCCGCTTTTGCCGGCCTGTATATAACGAAAGGCGGTCTGCATGATTTCATTTTCGTCGTAACCCAATTCTCTGTACAGAAATTCGAGAAATTCATGATTGAACCAGCGCCCTTCAATACTGGTGGTCAGCGGCGCGGGTATATTCATGCCTCCTTTAAAGCTGTAGCTGGCCCAGCTCCATACGGTGCAAGTCAAAAATGTACCGTTTTCCAGCACCTGGCTCAGGCCATAACCATCCGCCATCAAGCGAAAAATTCGGGCATAGTCGAAGCGGCCCTGTTGTTCCAGCTTATCCGCCATGGCCCTGATCTTGCCTACCAGAGCACGATGGTTGCTGTTCTCAAACATTCTCTGGGCCGAGAAAACATCGCCTTTTTCCATCGGCGTCATGGAATTGCGGACTTTGCCGCCCACGTTTTTTCGTTCCTTGACATTCTGCCGGAACAGGCGGGAGTAATGCTCGGCCAGACATAGGCGGCGAACGATAGAAGTAAAATAGCGCAGCTTTGGAAATTTCCCGCCCTTGTCTTTTTCCATGGCTTTAATGGTAATGCGGGCGGTAATGCGGTTTAAATTCGTTATCTTGCTGTGGGACCAAAGGCCGGATGGCAGAACACGGTTTAATATCAGCGGTTTTATATCGGTCCAGGTAAAGCTCTCCGGTTTCATTTGGTCGGTCAGCCACGCAATATCGCGATCATGGTAGCTCCAACTGTCGACCAGATTGGCAGAAGTAACCGCATCCCGGGGATCCATGTTGGCCAAAAGATCCTCCGGCCGGTAAAAACCCAGCGGAATCATCAGGTTGAGCGGCGGGAATCTGATCAGCATCTCTTTCAAAAGATCACTGTTGACCGTAAACATTTGCTGGTGCGGCGTCATCGCAAACAATCCGTTCACGAATTGCTCTAATCCCTCCGGTTCGCTTAAATCACCGGGGAAAAGTTCATCCACCGCGTTTTCGGCTTTGAGCATGAATTCTTCCACAGCCGTAATCATATCGTCGGAATTGGCCGAGGCCGGCAAACCCAATCCGGAGGTTACAAACTGGTTGAACCGATCTTCATAACGCTTGCGCAGTTGTTTAAACAGGTCGTCGGTATTGACAATATGCTTGTCTCTGCCGCTGATCCGCTTGGGCACCACGATGGGCCGTCCGGGGATATACTCCATATAGCCGAAAGGTACCAACGGCGGCGCGGTTTGTTCCGATCTTCCCTGCCACTGCCGGCTTAGCAGCGGTTTTTGCTTTTGAAATTCCTCATTTAATTTCTGCTGGTTCAATTCCAGCTTGCATAGCAGCAGTTCGTTCTGTTGCCGCATATTTAAGGCGGCAATGCCGGCGGCATATTGATTCATCTCCGCAATCCAGCCGGCGGCCTTGGCGTTGAATAAAGCGGCAGCGGCATGGAGCAGCTCTGCTTTACCGGCTTCGTCACCGAAGGCATAGCTGATAAAAATTTTATATACGGCCCCGGTCCATTCATCATCGTTTAAACGATAATCCGGGGATGCAGATTCAATAAAGGCCAACAGTCGCTGGTAGCTATCCTGGGTCAGCAATGATTTGATCATGGGAGCAGCCTGTTGATGATAAAAGTCCAATGATTGGCGTAAATATCCCAAGTCAGCCGCTGCCAATACTTCCGTATATATTCTCCTGTGGTTTAAAATATCAACCACCTTGGTCACTAGGCGCTCCTGCAGCCATAGGGCATGGTCTCGGCAAAGACAGTCGAATATGGTCCCGGCAACCTCGGCAAATACCGTACCGTCTACTTTCCGGCAACAGACCGGCGGGGATATGTCCATATATAATTCACATATCTCTTTATTCCAGCATAAAGCGCGGGTAATCAGCCAAAAGTCTATGCCCCGGCCGGCTATGCTGTCGGTCCAGAACTTGGCCTCCGTGGCCAGTTCCTCCACCAAATCATGAGCGATGGCATAGATCCCGCCCAGAGAATTATGCAGCCGGCTGCCGTAAAATGTCTCCATAGCCGGTCTGGCCAGCAACTCCGCTATACTGTCGGCTTTATCCCGGTTCCCTGGATTGCTGACCACCATATCGTATTGTCCCTGAATGGGAGTCAGCAATCCCTCCAGCCATTCAATATCGATACCCGGCCCTTCACCGGTTCCCATGCTGGCATCGAATATAAGCAGATCGGCCTCCATATTTCTGGCGATTTGCAGCAAAGCGCGAATACTCATGCCCCTTCCCCCGGCCTCCGGCGGAAGGGTGAATGGCAGGCAAGGGTGATGCAGATTGAGATTTTCAATAGTATGCATGATATCCAACCCATCGTCGTCACCGATGCATACAATCAACTGACGTCTGCCGATCCAATTCTTTAAGACTTCGTCCACCGATTGCAGCACCTGATCCAGGCAATGATTGCTGCAATCAAAAGGGATTCCTATCAGCAGATCAGAGTTATTAAAATCCTCCAATTGAGGCAGAATCAGCTTTATCTTTTCATCAAAAATGCTTTCCCGTTTGCTCTGGGCCAATCTATGCAAACCTCCTCAGGTTTAAACTGATTTTTTATAATTTATGCTCCAGGTATCATTTTAAATCACTCAATGACCTAAAGCAGGCTTTCGTATTCATCCACCAAACGAGCAAAGTATCGCAAGGCGCTGTCCACCGGTTCGGGGGCAGTCAGGTCGACGCCGGCTTTTTGCAGCAAAACCAGGGGATAATCAGCTCCGCCGGATTTCAGGAACGCAACATATCGGTCCACCGCCGGCTTGCCCTCCTGGCGAATCGCTTCTTTGATGGCCGTCGCCGCCGAAAAGCCGGTAGCGTATTTATATACGTAAAAGGCTGAATAAAAGTGGGGGATACGGGCCCATTCGATATTGATCTCTTCATCCAGCACTACATCCGGACCGTAATACAGTTTATTCAGGTCCCGGTAAACGCCGCTCATCAGTTCAGGCGTTATGGCCTCTCCCTGTTCCGCCCGTTCATGAATGATTTTTTCAAATTCCGCAAACATGGTCTGGCGATAAACGGTGCCCCGGAATTGCTCCAAATAATGATTGATAAGATACATCTTTTGCTGCTTATCACTGCTGTGTTCCAGCAGATAGTCGATCAGCAGCGACTCGTTGACCGTGGAGGCCACTTCGGCTACAAATATGGAGTACTGGGCATAAACATAAGGCTGATTGCGGTTGGAATAATAGGAGTGCATGGAATGCCCCATTTCATGCGCCAAGGTGAACATATCGTCCAGTTTGTTATCATAATTCATTAAAATATAGGGCTGCGTGTCGTAAGTGCCCCAGGAATACGCGCCGCTGGTCTTGCCCTCATTTTCAAAAACATCGATCCAGCCTTCGTTCAATCCCTTTTTAACCTGCTCGATATATTCGTCTCCCAGGGGCTGCAACGCTTTGAGCATGGTCTGCTGCGCCTCTTCATAGGCAATATTCACTTTGTAGTCCTGGACCAGCGGCGTATAAATATCATACATGTGCAGTTCATCCAGGCCCAACTGCCTCTTGCGCAATTTCATATATTTATACATGGGCTCCATATGATGATGAACCGCCTCGATCAACCGGTCGTACACTTCCGCCGCCACATTGTCCCCATCCAGGGACGCTGCCAGGGCGGAAGGATATTTGCGGGCCCGGGCATAAAAAATATCTTTTTTTACACTGGAACCCAGGCTGGCGCCCAGGGTATTGATCAACTTCTGATAAGAGGCGTACAAGGCCTTGAACGCCTCTTCCCGTACCTGTCGGTTGGAACTTTCCATAAAACTGCCGTAGCGTCCTTTGGTAAGCTCCACCTCGTTGCCGTCTTCATCTTTAACAACGGGAAATTTGATATCCGCGTTGTTGAGCATATTAAAAATACTGGAAGAAGCCATGGAAATATCAGCCGTCATCGCCATCAAGCGTTCTTCCGGCGCAGAAAGTATATGTTCCTTCTGACGGAGAATTTCTTCCAAGGCGTGCCGGTATACTGCCAGCTCTTGATTTTGCTGTATGAATTCGTTTAGTTTATCTTCGGGAATAGTCAGGATCTCCGGGACGATGTAAGCCGCCGCGCTGTTGGCTTCGACTCCCAGCCTTTCCGCCCGATCAAACAAAGCCTGATAAACGTGGCTGGCATTGTTTTCATCCCGACGCATACGGGCGTAAACATACAATTTTTCGGCTATTCTTCCCATATCATCGGAAACCTTCATGACTTTCAAAAAGGCTTCGGCTGACTCGGCCATGGTACCCTGCAGGGCCGCCACTTCTTTTATCATTTGCTGCAGTTTTTTGAAATCATCCTCCCAAACCGTTTCACTGGTATAGATCTTTTCCAGTTTCCATTTATACTTATCCTCGATTTCTTCTCTTTTTTTAGTACGGTGATCCGCCAAAATTCAGTCCCCCTATCCGGCAATATTATTT
>DATMYB010000295.1:0-4689 GCA_035561215.1 Syntrophomonas sp.
GAATTGTAATCCTTTTTATTCCACAATCACCTTTAAATATCCAGGGTACTCCCCATCTGCTTTTCCCCGGTATTCTAGAATTTCCACCTTTGATTCACCGCCGTCATCATTGTCATTTTCAGAAGCCTCCGTCTCTTCAAAGCCCATCAGTTTGTACGTAATGTACATGACCCTGTTACGGCCGGTGCTGACAAACTGAGCCCGAAGTTTTTTACCCCTGGCCTGGGCCAGTTTCACAATGTGGATCAGCAAAGCAGCACCAATACCTCTGGTCATAACCCGACAAGACATGAGCAGCAGTTTAATTTCAATGGCGCCTTCCGTTTCTTCTAAAAGAACGAGGCCGATCTTTCCGTAAGTTCCATATTTGTCGTCCAAACCGGCAATTAAGAACGTATGCTTTTCGGATGTGATAAAAGATGCCAGTTCATCAAAATCGTAAGTGAAGCCAGTGGAATTCAACTGGTTTGTACGCAGCGTCAGCTCCTCCACTCTCTCCAGATCTCCTTCCTGAACAGGAGCAATGGTCAGCTTCATATCCAAAGTTGCTAAAAATTCTTCATTGGAGCCTTCAAAGGCGCCCTCGTCACTCTTTCGCTGTAAATCGCTCAGGTACATAAGACGACGTTTCCTGGAGTCCTCTGTAATAAATCGGGGCATGATCTCTTCCATCTCTGTCAGCTTTTGATAGTCGGCCGCATCTATGGTGAGCACCTCCGGGCAGGAAAATTTAACGTCTTCCCGCTCAAAGCTCTGATCATCAATAAAGGCCAATGCGTCAATGCCGATGTTAATGCCTTCCGCAATGGATTTAACGGACTGGGCCTTGGAGTTCCAGTTAATCTGCGGGTAAATAAAATATTCTTCCACCCCCAGATGCCGAAGCTTCGCCACTGCGTCAGAGTGATCATTTTTGCTGGCTATGGACAGCAGAATTCCCCTTCGGTCCAGTTCCTCCAGAATTTCTCTCATCCCAGGCTTCAGCTTTACATCAGAGTCCTCCAGCAGGGTTCCTTCCCACAGGGTATTGTCCAGGTCCCAGACAAGACATTTTACTTTCTTAGACATCATTACTCTCCTTTGACAAAGTATAACACGCCTGGAGCAGCGAAATTTGAGCGCTAACTGCGTTCTCGTCCTAACGTTACATCCAGTAGCGCGTCGTCCTGCGGCCTTGTTATCACTCAAATTTCATCTGCCCAGGTCATTGATTAACAGTAGAGTTTGCAGACGGCAAATTTGTCCAATGGCAAGGCAACGGCTTCGCCTCCGACTCGCTTCGCTCCCTGCTGTCCGTTTTGCCAGCCAAGCAAAGCTTGGGGCAAAAAGGCAGACGCTTGAGGCATAGCGGTTCCTATGGTGATAAGCGGCTAACACAGTCAGTGGGCAAATTTGCCTCTGCAAACCGTGTTGTACCTTGTCAAAGGAGGGTATACCCCCCATTATTTCTTATTTGACTTTTGAACTACCTCGGCAATCGAACGGATGGTTTTAAAATTCTTCTCGTTAATGTCCTTATTCTTTATTTTAATCTGAAACGTATCTTCCAGATACATGACCATTTCAAGAGCAAAAAGAGAGTTGACATACCCACCTTTAAATAAATCCGTATCTTCTGTCAGACCATCGGCCTTTCCCTTTTCCTCAAAAAACTTCAGAATAAGCTGTTCTATCTCATTCATTTCAATTTCCCTCCAACAATTGCACTAATGCTTCTTCCGTTATTCTATCCGTTACGTTATATCTTTTCAAACCCAAAATACTCTGAGGAAGACCTTTGAGCACACTGTTAACACCTTCCTCTACTGTCAGGGTGGCTTTATAACCCCTCTGGCGAAGCAGTACCTCGGCAAACTCCGTATGGTAGCCAGACGGATATGCATAGACATTTACCACATTTCCCACGGCATTCTCAATTTCCTCTTTGGAGCGGGTAACGTCGGCGGTAAAGGCTTTCACGTATTCTTCCTCTGTTTCGCCGGGTTTTGGATTGATGCCTTCCCGATAGTCGTTTCCATCCAGTTCTTTGGAATTATGCATATCGTAGCTGTGACTCTGGATGTCAATGACGCCGGAAGCCTCCATTTCTCTGGCCTGTTCGTAAGTGAAATGAGGATAAATAGGCACGCCGGTGTCCTTATAAGTGTCTTTTCCCACAGAAACGCCAATTACGTTGATCGTCGCCTTCATTTCAAGCTGCCGCAGAATCGGCCATGCATACGTATAATTATTTTCATAGCCATCGTCAAAGGTGATGATCACTGGTTTGTCCGGTAATTCCATACCCTGCTCAACATAATCCATCAGCTGGGAAAAGAAAATGGTATGATAGCCGGCTGATTTCAGAGCTGTCATCTGCGCTTGGAAGTTCTCAGGAGTAATGACGCCATCATTATCATCTTCGTATCCCAAACTATGGTACAGAATCACCGGAACAGAAGCGGAATAAGAGGACCTATACGCAGCGTCTCCCTGTTCTCCTTCCGGAACAGGAGTAAAGGCATCCTCTGCCCGCTCTTGGGCATTTTCCGCAGTTACATAATATCCGAAGCCCTCCGGCACGTAAATGCCGGTATCGCCAAAGGTCCTGGCCAAGGCCATATCTCCCACAGAATTCCGGAAATGGTAGGCATCATAAAAATATCTTGGTTCATAACTGACCGGCGTATACCCGGCAAAATCCCAGAAATCCGTAACCTGAGCCAATTGGGCCCAATAAGCCTTCAGATCCGACATGTTGTACGTGTCAATTTCTTTGCAGTATATTGGCGATACAAACAACCGGAAGGTAATGCCTTTTTTTTCACACAAGGCTTTCATTCTTCCGATCGAAGCGATACATTCTTCCTTTGCCGCAAGAGAATCATTAAAGCCATAGGTATCGTTAAAATACGGGTATTTGGCAAGGAACTCCGCCTGCGTGCCGATATAACCCGTATCTCTCACAGATTTATTGTACGCCCCACTTTCGGCGAGGAACACATTGCTCGTTCCCGGCAACATGGACTTTTCACTGTATGCCTGCAATTTGTCAAAAGCGTACTGAGGATGGAGGAATAGATATTTGAAGTAGAATTTCAGCTTTGAGGAACCGTCC
The DNA here is from genome assembly GCA_035561215.1 of Syntrophomonas sp. GTDB lineage: Bacteria > Bacillota > Syntrophomonadia > Syntrophomonadales > Syntrophomonadaceae > Syntrophomonas_B. Next base: position 3,098 of record DATMYB010000295.1, read on the forward strand.
ACTTTGGCGTGAAGGTTGCCCTTCACCGGGTCGTTTTCCGTATTATATTTAACAGCCTCTTCCAGTCCCATATTAATGATAATATTCTTCGGGCTGTAATTCTCAATAATATACTCTGCTGTCTTTTCCGCATCGTACATGTCGCCGCCGTACATGAGCATGTTGTAAAAGCTGGCCCCACCGTAATATCCGTTGAGCCTTTCAACAGAAAAGGAGCTGGTTTTCGAGCAGCCGATAATATAAGAATCGTATTTGTCATGATTTTTGTCCAGATAAGCGATTTTCGCCACCCGCGGATTATTGGTCATGTCGTAAGAATACCAGTTAAGCAGCTTATCTCCAAACACGCCAAACGGATCAATCAGTGCGTTCATGCCTGCAATGAGACAGGTGCCGGCTATCATGCCGGCAAGTAGAAATCCGATCCATTTTTTCAGATTCATTCCCATCGCCCCCTTTCACATTCTGCCCGACGCTCTAGCGTCGCGCGGCAGAATGAATGCTGAAAAATCACGAATTTAAAATTCGTAGATTTTTGTCGTATTAAAACTGGAAATACAGGAACTGCGATACATGAGTCATACATACGAGAGACGCAGTGAGCAGTATGCCGCAGAAGACTGCATGATACCACTTTGGTTCCAGTTTTTCCACAATTTCATTGCTGTTTTTAAAGAAAAAGCAAATGGCTGCTCCGGCCAGCATCAGCAGAACGATTTCCAGATTTTCGCCGACATAGGCCCGACCCAGACTAAAGAACTGGCTGAAGTCCGCAAAAGCAGGCCGCAGGTCAAACATGGATTTGTAAACGTCCACTACCTGATTCATATTGTTGGCATCGAACAGTACCCTGGTTACTACTACAAAGAAAAAGGTCAGGGCCCAGGCCGGAAAGGCCGGCAGTTTTTTCCGCTTCAGCGTCATAATATTGGCAAAGCATACGAATATGCCGTTAACCAGTCCCCACAGAACAAAGTGCCATCCCGCGCCGTGCCATACGCCGGAAACCAGGAAAGTAACGATCGTCGCCAGAATCAATTTTCCCACTCCATTGCCGAATTTAAAGATGCTTCGGAAAATATAGTCGTTAAAAAACTGAGATATCGTTATATTCCAACGTCTCCAATAATCGGCGAAGTTCCGCGCCTTGTACGGCGAGTTAAAGTTGACAGGCAGCCTGATATTGAAAAACAGCCCCAATCCCAGAGCCATATCAATGTAACCGGAAAAGTCGAAGTAATAAGCAAAGGTGTAGGAAAAAACTGCGCCCCACGCCTGAAAGAAGTCGCCGTTGCCCATTACATTGTAAAAATTCCGGGCATGCTCAATCATAAAATCCGCCAACAAAACTTTCTTTGCACAGCCAATGGAAAAAAGCATAATACCGCACATGATATTATGCGTATCAATCCGATGGAGATCGGGTGATCTCAATTGCTCTATCCTGTCATTATAATGACTGATAGGTCCTACGAACAACTGGGGAAAGAATGTGACGAACGCCATGTAATCAATCAGACCGCACGGCTCCGTCTCTTCTCGGTAAGTGTCTATTAAGTAAGATATTATCTGGAATGTATAGAAGGAAATGC